>JAQGHP010000432.1 GCA_028288775.1 Phycisphaerales bacterium
CTTCGGCCTGGACTGGACGATCAAGCCGCTCACCTTCTCCGGCGGATACACGAGCTACATTTTCCCCAACCGCAAAGGCCTCGACACGCAGGAAGCCTTCGCCCGGATCATGCTCGACGACTCGCGCATCTTCCACACCGAGCGCCCCCTCCTGGCACCCTACGTGTTCGGAGCTTACGACCTGAATCTCTACAAGGGCTTCTATCTCGAGGCGGGGATTCGCCACGACTTCGTCTTCGAAGACCTGGGCCTGACGTTCACCCCGAACGCGGACATCGCTTACGTGGTGAACAATCCCCAGTACGAAATCATGCACGGCCCGAAAAGCGGCCTGCAGCACTACGACGTAAACCTGACCGCGACCTACTCGCTAAATCACCTGTTTAACGCCAGCCGCAGATACGGAGAGTGGAGCGTACGCGGCTATCTGACCTACACGGCGCAGATCGATAAGCAACTCCGCGCGGACACGCTGGTTTGGGGCGGGGTGGGGCTGAACTTTAGTTATTGAGTGTTGAAGCGGGGACGGGACGAGGAGCCAGGAGCCAGGAGCCAGTAGAAGAGCGCGCGGAGGCAGGGACTGAGGACTGAGGACTGAGGATCTGAAGTTGAAAGCAGCCCCAATAGTATAGTCTGGCTTCTGGCTTCTGGCTTCTGGCTTCTGGCTTCTGGCTTCTGGCTTCTGGCTTCTGGCTTCTTCCCTCTGCCTACTACTTCACCGCCATCGCCTGCTGCACTCTTCCCCGCGCTAGCGCCCGGTTGCGGGCTTCGAGGCTCTTTTCGTCGGTGATACGCATCGCGGTGGCGCGCTCGGATTCGGCACGGGCGGCTTCGACGTCGATGTCCTTGGGCTCGATGGCCTGGGTGGTCAGGATGGTGAGGTCGTTGTCCTTCATCTGGGCGATGCCGCTGTCGATGAAGTAGGTGCGGCTCTGTCCGTTGGTCAGGTCCAGCCGCAAGGGGCCGACGCCGAGCTTGACCAGAAGGGGGGACCGGCCGGCGAGAATGCCGATGAGCCCGTCAAAGGCGGGCAGAATGGCCTGCGTGACGGTCGCATCAAAGGTCTGCTGCTCGGGCGTAATGACAACGCAATGAAAAGGCATCGATGCTCCTGCTTTCTATGAGGGGCGGAGTGTAGGGGATCGGGCGGGACGGGTCAATTTCCCGGGGCCGGGGTTCAGGGCTCAGGCGAGGGGGGAACGTAATCAGAGCGCCAATTTTCACTTTGCAATTTGCACTTTGCAATTTGCAATCCGAAGCCCCGGGATTGCAAACCTGCGTACCCGCGCCCCGGCAGAGCCCGGGTGCTAATTTCCCGCTTCAGGCGTTGTCAAACGGGGTTGGCCCGATATGATGGTGGTGTGAACGCATGCGACCACCGCGCCCCCCGCGCGGTGGTTCGCGTTTGTAGGTCGGCAGTGACCGGGCGGAGCGTGAGGCCGTTCACGTAAACAATTGTGCAACTGGACGCCGCGGCGTCCGGGGAGTCGTTTTCATGCAGATGGTTAGCGCCGCCGAAAAGGTGGAACTCGAGAAAAAGCGGGAAGAACTCTACAAGTCGCAGATCGAGGTGCAGGAGCGCATCCGCCGGGCGGCGGCGCTGGGCGACCTGTCGGAGAACGCCGAATACCACTTCGCCAAGGAAGAAAACCGCGCGATCCAGCGCCAGCTCGCCGACTTGGAATCCAAGCTCAGGCATTGCGCCGTCGTCAGCACCGACAACATCCCGGACGGCCTGGTCTTCCTGGGCCATACCGTCAAATTGCTGGACCTAAGCGACGATTCCGAGCAACTGGTCCGCCTGGTGGGCGAGGCCCAAACCGCCTCGGCCACGAGCGACATCCTCCCCGTCTCGATCTCCAGCCCCATGGGCGAAGCCCTGATGAAGGCCCGCGTCGGCGATACCGTCCGCGTCAGAGCACCCCGCGGGACAATGGAATTTAAGATTTTGGAAATCGTGCAGTAGGGAGGGGGGAGGGAAAAAAGGAGCCAGAAGCCAGGAGCCAATGGCCAGAAGGGGAACAAAGACGTACGCCGAGCGTGCGGTATAAACGAATAGGGCGGAAGCCGAGTTTTATCGGCTTCCGCCCTCTTCTTATTCTGGCTTCTGGCTACTGGCTCCTACCTTCCCCCCCTCACCGGCTTCGATTCCCCAGGCGTCACCATGATCTCCAGCTTTTCAGTCCGCCGGATCACGGTCAGAGGCATCGGCTCTCCCACCTGCTCCTCGGTGAGCAGCTTGTGCAACGCGTCGATCGTGGGGATCGGCTGCCCGTCCGCTTCCACGATGACGTCGCCCTCGGCGAGATCGGTCTTCGCGGCAGGGCTGTTGGGCTCCATGCTCGTGACCATCACGCCCGATTCCACCGGCAGGGCGAAGAACCGCACCACCCGCCGATGCAGCGGAACCGTCTGCCCGCCCACCCCGATATAACTGCGCCGGATGCGGCCGTCGCGAATCAGCCGCGACGCCACGAACTGCGCCGTGTCACCCGGGATCGCGAAGCAGATGCCCTGCGCCCCCGCAATGATCGCGGTGTTCACGCCAATCACCTGCCCGCGCGAGTTGACCAGCGGCCCGCCGGAGTTCCCCGGGTTCAACGCGGCGTCCGTTTGCACGATGCCGTCGATGAGCCTTCCGGTCTGGCTCCGCATCGAGCGGCCGAGGTTGCTCACCACGCCCGCCGTCACGGTGTATTGGAACCCATACGGATTGCCGATGGCGACGACGAGCTGCCCGACCTGAATCGCGCCCGAATCCCCGAACTCCACGCTGGAAAGATTGGGCGCGTTGATATCCAGCACGGCCAGATCCGTTTCCGGATCCTCCCCGACGAGCTTGCCGGGGAAGGACCGCCCATCGGAAAGCGTGACGCTGATGGTCGTCGCCCCATGAACGACGTGGCTGTTGGTAAGAATCAGGCCGTCGGGGGTAAAGATGAACCCCGACCCGCTCCCGCCCACCGGCCCACGATGACGCGGCTGGCTGGGGTGATGGCTGTGGCTGACTTCAATGTTCACGACCGCCGGGCTCGCCCGACGCGCCGCCCCGACGACGGCGGTGGAATAGGCGTCGAGCAGGTGCGCATCGTCCGCCGGTGCCTGCGCCGGCACGGGATCGAGCACGGCAACGCCGTCGGTCCCTTCGTCGCTGCTGATGTACTGCAAAATGCGACTCATATCTCCTTCTTTCCGGCAACCCCTTCCGTGCGTGCGACGGCCGAAAGTACGCCCGTCGTCAGCCCGGAACCGGCTGCCAATCGCGTGCCGCGGTAGCGCGGCACGCCGCTACAACTATACGAATTTTAGGTAGGCAGGGTTTGGTAAGTGAAGTACGCACCGAACGGTGGTATACTCCCCAAAAGGATACCATCAGGAGCAGTTCCAAATGAAAACCCTCACCCGCAAATGCCCCGCCGAAACCACCCTCGACGTCATCGGCGGCCGCTGGAAGGTGCCGATCCTCTGGCACTTGTTCAAGGGAACGCTGCGATTCTCCGAGCTCCGCCGGGGGCTGGAGGGCGTCACGCAAAAAATGCTGGCCCAACAACTCCGCGAACTGGAAAGCGACGGCATCGTCAATCGAAAGGTCTACCCGCAAGTCCCGCCGAAGGTGGAATATTCGCTGACCGGAGAAGGGCAAAGCCTGAAGCCGGTGGTCGAGGCGATGTGCAAGTGGGGCAAGGCGCGGGGGAACGGCGGTGGGTAAAGACCTCGGTCCTTGGCGGTCATTCCCAGCCCCGGAGGGGCGGAAGACCTTAGCCTACGGCGCAAGCCGTGGGGAAACGACACGGAAAAAGTAACCAGCCCCGGAGGGGCGTAAGAAGTGTAGGATTCTCAAGTGGTCCGATGGTTAGATTGCGTGTTCGGCGATGAGATATTCAGAGCCGGGCCGTGTCGGCCCGGTCGGACCGAAGGTCCGGTCTGCACGAACTGGCGTGTGGTTCCTGAAAAGCGGCGAGGAAAGCAGAGTCTTCCATCGCCACTTGTCTGCGCATTCCATGCCGCGGCCATTCCGACACACGTAGGGTGGGTGTACTCGCCCACCGTCTTCCGTTGGCATATCCCGGGCGATCAAACGGTGGGCGAGTACACCCACCCTACAGACTTCCCTAGCATCGCAGGGGCTACTACTGCACCGGCGGCGCAATATCCTTCCCCATCAGCAGGTAATTCCAAATCGCCTCGAACTGCTTCTTCGCGTCGTTATCGAACGCAGGCACGCCGGTCTTGCCGTCCGCGTCGTCGAAGCGGGGCATTTTGGTTTCGGGGTCGATGGCGATGGGGTTGTGCATCCAGCGCGCGTAATAGTCCTTGCGCAATCGCGACGTCACGTACATGAAATTGATCGACGGCGCTTCGAACGGGGCGAGGGCGGCCTGCCCGGCGATCGCGTGGCACTGCACACAGGAGAAGCTTTCGTTGGGGGTTTTGCCGACAAGCTTTTGGCCCACGGCCGCCAGATCTTTGTCGGGCGGGCCGTACGCGGGGTAAGTCGGCGGGCAGCCGTGCTCCTGGGCGAGGCCGCGGGCGAGGCCGTCGGCGCGGATCGCGAACGCGGGCATGCGGGCGCGGAGGTAATACCGCGGCTTGTAGGGGAGCTTGCCGCCGATGAAATCGGCCGTCCATTCCGGCCGCAGCTTTTCGCCGGCCCAGGTGAGCAGGGGGGCACGCTGGTCGGGGGCAATGCCCTCCGTGCCGGGCTTTTCCTCCGGCGGATGTTTGGCCTTCAGATCCAAGTTCTCCGCGTCCAGCACCGTGGCCAGCAACGACTCGCGCCCGTCGCGGGCATGGCACGCGATGCAACGCAACG
>JAQGHP010000485.1 GCA_028288775.1 Phycisphaerales bacterium
GCGCATTCGCTGCTCACCATCACCTGCCGCGAAGACGCCCACTACGAGCACGGCACCAAATACGTCTCCGGCCTCGCCATGACCGGCGGCGAGCGCGACGCCCCCCACTCCCCCAAATTCAGCTTCCTTCACGGCTATGTCGAGGTCCGCGCCAAGATCCCCGCCGGCAGCGGCCTCTGGCCGGCGGTCTGGCTCATGCCCGCGAGTTACCACGATGCCGCCGGCGAGATCGACGTGCTGGAAGTCCTCGCCGAGGAGCCCAAAAAAGCCTACTTCACCACCCACCGCAAAGGCCAGGAGCAGCACAGCGTCACGGGCGTCGACCTCTCCCAGGATTTCCACACGTACGCCGTCGATTGGCAAACCACGCACCTCCACTGGTATCTCGACGGCAAGCGAGTCGCCACGTGCGCCGACCTGAAGCACGTCTGCGAAGAAGCGATGTACCCCATCCTCAGCCTCGCCGTCGGCGACGGAACGGTCTGGGGCGCGGCCCCGGATGCACGAACCAAATTCCCCGCAGTCATGCAGGTGGATTACATTCGCGTCTGGCAGATGGCATAATTCATTAAAAGGAGAACTGAATGAACCACCGCATATTCGCCATTGTTACGGCTGCCGTCGGCCTGTTCGTCGGAGCCGCGAAGGCCGAACCCTCCGCGCCGCTGTATACCGGGAAATGGACCGTCATTTCGGAGGGCATCCTCTCGGAACTTGGCAAGACCCATCCCGAATCCAAGGACACGTTTACGCGGATGACGGCCGGCATCTCCGTGGATCGCACCAACGGCGACGTCTACCTCATGGCCAACAACATCGGCATCTGCAAAAGCACCGACCAGGGACAGACCTTCGCCCTGGTCTCCGACAAAGCGGTGACCGGTCGCTTCGAGACCGGATGGGGCATCAACATCGACCCGGCGGGCGGGCGACTCATGTGCTTCTCCATCTACGGCTCCTGCGCCTACAGCGGCGACGCGGGGAAGACCTGGACCCCGTCCAAAACCAACCACCTCGACTACGGCGCAGTGGACTGGGCCGACACCGGAAAGGCCCTGCTTGCCATCGGCCATGAGAGCGGCGGCAAGCTCCTATTTAGCGAGGACGCCGGCAAGGAATGGAAGACGTTGGGCAAAAATTACTCGTCCGTCGGACTCTTCGACAAAAAAACTTTGCTGGCCACTCTCGCCAAAACAAACGGAATCGTCCGCAGCACCGACGGCGGCGAGACGTGGACAAAAGTCAGCGATGAAACGCCCGCCGCCCCGGTCATGGTGGTGTTCAAAGGCGTCGGCTACTGGCTGGGCGAGCACGGGCTGCTGGTCAGCAAGGACAAAGGCGCCACATGGACCGTGGCAGGGCCCGTGCCCAAAGGCGCGACCCTCGGGCCGATGTTCGGCGCGGACGAACGCGCGATGGTCGTCGGCTCCCCCGACGGCCTCTACCAAAGCAAAGACGGCGGAAAAACCTGGGCCTTGGCCGTGCCCCTTGCCCCGGAAATCAAGATTCAAAGAGGCGGTCAGTGGGCCAACTACGCGTGGGATCCGGTCCACAACATCTTCTACGCCTCGCAAATGACCAAGCCGGCGTATCAATTCGTCGCGAAGTGATTATCCACCCGCAACAAGCACGGGCACCGTCCCACATTCCGGGCACCGGCCGGGCGTGGCGCGGAGGTCGTAGCCGCAGGATCGGCACAAATTCAGCCCCTTGCGGCGGCGATTTTGATACCGCCGTTTCGCCCAGACGCACGGGGGCAACGCCGTTAGAACAAACAGAAAATAATAGGGAATGCCGACATCCGTAAACCAACAGTCGTACTGCGGGTCCCCCGGCGTCTGATGGTAAGTCGGCTCCAGAAAAAAACCGAGCCACTGATACGCGTCGGGTATACCAGACGCCGGCGGGTAGACGAGGTGCTGTGGGCGGATGGACTCGCTGAAGGGCGTGCTGTAGGTCGGCTTCGTCGTTTCCCAGCCGGCCGGTCGGTACGGTCGGCTGGTCCATTGGGCAAAAAGCGTGTGATCGTGCGTCCTGATCTCGAAGGACCGGCCGACGCGATCGAAATCTATCCGATCGACCAGCCAATAACTCCGCACCCACAGCGCGCACGTCGCCACGCACAACAGCAGCGAAAGCGAGGACAGCAGCGTGAAGAGGCGGCCAGGCATGACCAACGATTCTACCATCACACCCCCGCCGCGGCCGATGCGGGGGACTCAAGTGGTTCTCTGCGGTTTTATGTGGCGGAGGTGCGGATCGACGGGAAAACTGGGGAACTAGGATTCGAACCTAGACAAAACGCTCCAGAGGCGTTTGTGCTACCGTTACACCATTCCCCAATGGGCCGACGAGTTTAACGGACGCGGTTTTTGAGTCAAGACCTGTCCATCGCGCCGCGCGGTGCATACGCTTATCGCACGAAAGTTTCGCTCGTGCTCTTACACTAAGAGATGTACAATCGTATACTGCTGAGGTCGAACTCGAAGCGGCCCTGGCAACATGGAGACACTTACTCGTGCCGTCAAATATCTCAAAGTCACGCCTTCAGAAGGCTTTCACCGAAGGCCGCCGCTCGGCGACCGTAGCCTCGGCAGAGAACCCGTACGACAACCCCAAGCTCAAGCAGCTTTGGGAACAGGGACGGACCATGCAGATCGCCGGTGAAATTAAGATCCCCATCCCCCCGCTTGAGCCCGGAAAGCGTCGCGCCGAGCGCACGCTGCACAATCCCCCCGGCACCAAGCGAGCCGCGCGCCCGGCGCCGCGCCCGCGCAATTCGCCCGGGTTCGGCGGACGCAATTTCCGGCCGCGTGGGCGAGGCATCTAAAGGCCCCGCCGGTTCAACCGCCTTCGCGAATCTGGAATCCCTTGTCCCGCAAGCCCTGATGGATTTGCCGGACGTGGGCGGCGTCGCGCGTTTCCATCACCACGGAAACGGGCACGGTCGCCACGTCCGCCGGTCCGAAGTTGCGGTCGTGGCTGACCTCCTTGATGCTCGCGCCGGTCTCGGCGATCACCGCAAGCAGGCCCGCCAGCGAGCCGGGGCGGTCGCTGATATTGACGATCACCCGGCACAAGCGGCCGTCGGAAGCCAGGCCGCGTTCGATGATGCGGCTGATGAGCGTTACGTCGATGTTGCCGCCCGTCAGGCAGAGCACCACTTTCTTCCCCTCCAGCCCCAGCGACCGCTGCACCGCCGCAGCCAGCGACACCGCGCCCGCGCCTTCCACCACGGTCTTCTCCAGTTCCAGCAAGCGCAGGATCGCCAGTGCGATCTGCGCCTCATCCACCATGACCAGTTCGTCCATGACCTTGCGAATGAGGTCGAAGCAGAGCGAGCCGATCTCCGCCACGCAAAGCCCGTCCGCGAGCGTCGGGCGCGTGGCCATGCGCGTGACTTTCCCCGCGGCGAGTGAGTCCCGGAGTGTGGGGGCATGGTTGGATTCCACGCCGATGATCCGCACGGAAGGCCGGAGCGCTTTGACTGCCGTGCCGACGCCCGCGAGCAGCCCCCCGCCGCCGACGGGCACGATTACCGCGTCCACCCCCGGCACATCCTCCACGATCTCCAGCCCCATCGTCCCCGTGCCGTTGATGATGTCGGCGTCATCAAAGCCGGGCACGAACACCTTTCCGGAGGTCCCGGCTAATTCCTTCGCGTGACGGAGCGCGTCGTTATATCCTTCGCCGTCCAGGATCACTTCCGCCCCGAATCCGCGGCAATTGCTGACCTTGATGATCGGCGCATACCGCGGCATCACGACCGTGACGGGAATGCCCAGCAGTTTGCCGTGATAGGCCAACCCCAGCGCATGGTTCCCCGCCGACGCGGCTACCACACCCCTTTCGCGCTCAGCAGCAGAGAGTTGCAAGAGCTTGTTCCGCGCCCCGCGCTCCTTAAATGAGCCGGTCATTTGCAGGTGATCGAGTTTGCAATAGATGTCGCACCCGCAGAGCCGGCTGAGGCTCAACGAATACGGGCACGGGCTGCGATAAACGGCATCCTTGATGCGAGCCGCGGCGGCTTGGATCGACTGAAGGGTGATCATGTGCATCAGTGTAGCGCGTCGCGAGAAAGAGGGAAGACTCGCGAGACAGTCGTGTTGATTGGGCAGTGACGAACGCTTCGAGATTTTCAGAGCCGGGGCGTGTCGCCCCGGTCGGGCCAAAGGCCCGCTTCTGGTCCCCTCTCCCTCGTACTCGGGGGAGAGGGTTAGGGTGAGGGGCGGAACGTAGAAGTGCGCGTTCATTGCCATCGGCGCGCCTTCACGCCCGGCCCCTCACCCCAGCCCTCTCCCCCGAGTACAAGGGAGAGGGAGCAGGACGGAACTCCGCTCCGCGGCAACACTTCCTCCGCGCCGCTTTTCGCCCCATCCTCCTTCGGGTATCGTCCCCGCACCCTCACACAAAGGAACCTGCCATGACCGAACTCGCCAAACTCGTCGCCTCGCTGCTCGCCCTCATCGGCCCCGCGCCCAAGGACATGCCCACGGAGCTTCAACTCAAGCAGGGTGACCAGATCGTCGCCATCGGCGACTCCATCACCGCCGGCGGCGGATACCTCCGCGACGCCGACGCCGTGCTCGCGTCGCAGTACCCCGACCTCAAGCTTCCCAAGATCATCAACACCGGCATCGGCGGGCAGAAGGCCGAAGACCTCATCAAGCGCTTTCAGAAAGACGTGATCGACCGCAAGCCCGCCGTCGTGACGCTGAGCATCGGCATCAACGACGTGTGGCACCGCCTGGGCCAGCCGCACGATCCGAAAGTGCTTTCCGAGTATCAGGAAAACGTCGCGAAGATGGTGGACATGGCACAGGCCGCGGGGATCAAGGTCATTTTGCTGGCCCCCACCGTCATCCAGGAAGACATGCACGGCCTGGGCAACGAGCGGCTGATTGTCTACGTCGATGCCGGGAAGCGCATCGCCGCGGAAAAGCATTGCACCTTCGTGGACCTCCACGCGATGTTCCTCAAGGCCTTGGAATCCAAACCCGCCGACGCGAAAGGCAATTGGATCACCGGCGACGGCGTCCACATGAACCCCCGCGGCGACGCCCTCATGGCCATCGGCGTGCTCCGCGGACTGGGCGTGCCGGATGAGAAGATCAAGGCGACGGATGAAGTGCCCGCCAAATAAAGGCCGCCGGCCTTGCCAAAGCAGCTTTCAGGACCCTCTCCCGGTACGCCGGGAGAGGCAGGGTAAGGGTCATTCGCGTCAGCTCACGTGGGCCATTCCATCCGCGCCGAACTCCCGCCTAAAGCCGCGCACTCCCCATTGCCCATTTCCCGCAAAGGCCGAAATCGGGGCAATGATGGGCAATGGGTCCCCGGCCGGCGGATCACATTTTATTACGCGAGCATCGTCATGGAAATGACTTACGAAAACTCGCCGTCAACCCCTTCGCGAGTCGTTTTGCAAGCTAAATTTCAAGCAATATTGAGATATATTGTCCCTCTTTTGCCCCGAATTGCCCGTCCATTGCCCCTGAATTACCCCAATCCGGCGCGCCATGGGAATGAGAAACGTATCCGGTCCGTGACCGCACTGCGGCAGCGGACGAGGGTGCAGCCGGTTCGCTCCTCCCGGCATCCTCACTGTCAAATTAAACGGACGCCTCGGTCATAGTCCAATTGCCGCCGAACAGGCCAAGAAGCTGATAACTGACTTATGGCCCCTTTTCTGCCCTTCCACGCCTGGGGGCAAAACACGAAATCCAGAAGCCGATTTGCTTTTGCTCAAAGTTGATTCATGATCAATCGGCACAGGCCGAATAGTTGGCATAAGCCTTTTTTCCTTTCCAGATCACGAAATCAACGTGACGCCAGGGATGTATTGGGGACTCCGGTTCAATCAACCAGAGGTAGAAGATGTCTCGGAATAAGCGATTCGTGGGTGGATTTTCTACGCGACCGTGCGCTCCACGGGCGGTGATCGAAGGCGTCGAGCAGCGCCTATTCATGAGCGCGGGGCAGTTTGATCCCACATTTGGAACGCGCGGGGCGGCGTATGGCGAACTGTTTCCGGGCGCACAGGCGGATGCGACCGCGTTGCAGAGCGATGGGAAGATCATTGTCGCCGGATCAGGCTTATATGCGGGCCCCGCGCTCGATCTGGCCCGCTTCAATCCCGACGGGACGCTTGACAGACGATTCGGCGTGAACGGACGGGTGACGACTGACCTGGGCGCTGCGGAGGGAACGATCAATGCCGTCGGCGTCCAGCGCGACGGCAAGATCGTGGTGGCCGGCTTCCGCTACACCCCCGGCACGATTGGCATCAGCTTCCTGGTGGCGCGATATCTGACTACCGGCGCGCTCGACACCGGTTTTGGCACGAAGGGCATCGCGACGATATCGTTCCTCGGAAATGACATGGCCAGCTCATTGGTCATTGAACGCAATGGAGAGATTGACGTCGCCGGCGGGGCTCAGACCAATTCGCAGGCGCCGGCCAAATTTGCCCTGGCCCGGCTCACCGCCGCCGGCCAGCTTGATTCCACCTTCGGGAAGGGCGGCGAGGTTTTGACCTCCTTTGCCGCCACCGGAGGCAGCATCAATTCCCTGCTCATCCAGCCAAACGGCGATCTCATCGCTACGGGCGCCACTGACAGCGGCAACAACTATTACTACACCACGCTGGTTCGGTATCTGCCCGGCGGATCGCTCGACCCGTCCTTCGGCTCGGGCGGCATCGTCAATTCCTCGACCATTCCCGCGTTCGCAAGCGGGGGCATCCCGGTAGGCGCCCAGACCCATCCGACGTTCGCGGCGCTGCAATCGAATGGGAAGATCGACATCGCCACCACCGGCAGTTCCCTCGTCCAAGACTATTCGCAGAGTAACACGTTGTACGTCGAGCGCTTCAATGCCAATGGATCGACCGACACAACGTTCGGCAGCGCAGGTCTCGCCAGCTACAGCCGGGACGACATCCTGCCAAACACTGTGATGATTCAGAAGAACGGCGACATTGTCGTCGCCGGCACCAACGTGATTGAAACGCCCGTCAATTCAATCAGCCAGTTTCTCTTCGTGCGGTTCAGCACCGCGGGCGTCCTCGGCACCGTGACCGCCACGCCGATGGCCGGAACAAATATCGGTGGCGGCGCAACCGCCGGCGCCGCCGTCCAGCAGCCCGATCAGCGAATCATCGTCGTGGGCTCGGCCCCCTTCGGCGGCAGTGATTTCGACTTCGCGCTCGCACGCTATACCCTGGCTGGAATTCTCGACAATACTTTCGGTTATCACGGGACCGTCCAGCAGCCCGACGGGATCACGGGACTGATCAATTCCATCGCCGTGCAGAGCGACGGCAAGATTCTGATTGCCGGCTCGGAGCAGTCCCCCGACCCGGCCACACAGCCGACCGACGCCGTCATCGCCCGCTACAACGCCAACGGCACCCTCGACACCACCTTTGGAGCCGACGGCCGCAGGTTTCTGCGCATCGGCAACAACGCCGCGTGGAACAGCATCAAGGTTCAGAGCAACGGCGACATCCTGGTGGGCGGCTATGGACAGGTCGGCGGCGTGGACGTGTTCGCGCTCGCCCGCTATCTGCCCAGCGGCCTGGGCGACCCGACCTTCGGAACAGGTGGGGAAGTCCTGGCCCCGCACCTGGGCCCGTTTAGCACGGGCGAAGTGTGCAACAGTCTGGCCATCCAGAGCAACGGCCGCATCGTTGCCGCGGGCTATGAGACGGATGCCGGAAGTACGGGCCGCGGCTCGACAGGCACCTCGTTCGCCGTCGCCCGCTTTCTGACCAACGGGTCGCTCGATCCGAGTTTCGACGGGAGCGGCGGAGCGCTTATATCGGTCTTTAATGGCTTCCAGCGAATCAATGCCGCGGCCATCAGCGTCCTCGTGCTGAAAAACGACGAGGTCCTTGTCGGGGGCACTGCGGGAAATAATTTCGATATTCTCGACGTGACGGGCGGAACATTCCACCTCAAGAGCCCGTTTGGAACCTCCTTCGCCGACGGCGCGGCCACCCTCACGGCAATGGCAATCGATCCCACCAGCGGCGACATCGTCGCCGGTGGCTACGTCACGTCCCCTGTGGATGCCAACAAAATGGAGTTCGCCCTGGCGCGATACACGCCGACCGGACAACTCGATTCGACTTTCGGCATCGGCGGAGAATTGACCGTCAACGCAACCGGCGGCGACCGAATTGAAAGCCTGGCCATTCAGGCCGATGGCAAGATTGTGACCGGCGGCATCGGCTCGGGCACGGTCTCCACCGGCGGGTCTTCCGTTCACCCGCTCCTGCAAGGCCCGCCAAGCATCTTCGCCACCGTCGCGCGTTTCACCAGCAAGGGCCTCGACACGACTTTCGGCCAAGGCGGTCTTACGTTGCTCAACGGCGGTGTCACCGAAAGCTTCTTCAACTCCAGCTGCAACATAGCACTCGACGCGAACGGGAAGATCCTGGCCGGGGATATCGATTTGTATCGGCTGAACACGAAGTGAGTGCGCTTTGTCCCGCTTTCTGCGTCGAAGCCGCCTCAAGCCGGGCGATGCCGGTGATCGCAACAGCGGGCAAGGCAAGGCTTTACGCGGGTCATGCGGAAATATCATATTATTGCTGCAATGGGTCGAAGAACTCGTGCAAATTCGTGCATATTCGTGCATGACGCCCCGCTGGCGCTATCGAAAACGCGGTTTGGCTCTGCGCGTCGTGCATGGGTCGTGCGGGGGGTCGTGCGAGGGGATTGCGGCGGACGGGAGGAGGGCGCTGCGGGGACATGAAGCCTGGTAGGTGACATCGATCATTTTTGAAGCTGGGAGGAATCAAGTAGGTGATGTGAACGGAAATCGGGCTTATCCCGACTTTCTTCGCGAGGCGGCCACAGCCGACAAGACCGAGGGCCGAGGCGGAGCGCTTTCGGCCCTTTTGTATTGTAAGTCTCATCAGCCTTGGCGTGCGGCTGCGGATTTGTTCCGGCCGGTGCTCTTTATCGGACAGTCGGCGGATGGTATCTTCCGCCCTCGCGAGACCGGGAGAATGGGCCCGGGATCGTCCGCTAACTCGGCCGTGGGAAAATTTCGCAAGGCCGCAGACGCCAATGCCGATGAAGAACAGGAGAGGCGCAGGCATTTTTATCGGACCTTGCAGGGCCCGATAATTGCCCGTGGGGCTTCGCCAATTTCTGGGGCATTATTTCGTGAAACAGACTCGTAGCAGCTCCGTTGCATCTTCCCGCACGCCTGAAAAGGGCCGTGGCGCGGCTCAAAACGCCTCGCGCAAGGCCGCCGAGCGCAGCGCCCGGCGGACTTGGGTCGTGCTCGGGAGCCTTGTGGGCATGCTCGCCTTCACCGGCGCGCTGCTTCACGCCCTGGCCCCGGCGCCACTCACTCCCGATGCGACCGTCAGCCTGTTCGCCTCGGGGCCCGAGCAATCGATCGAGCGGGTTTTTGACACCGCCAAGCCCGTCCGCGACGGCCGGTGGCGCTACGTGTACGTCCACCACAGCCGCACGCCTTCGGGCAACGCCTTGACGCTCGGCCAGGAAACCGGCGGACTGACCGATCATTTCCTCATCGGCAACGGCAACGGGCTGACGGACGGCGCCGTGCAGACCGGCCCGCGCTGGGGCCAGCAGCTTCCCGCCGCCATCCCTGGAATGGACGTGAGCGACGATTGCATCAGCGTCTGCATGGTGGGTGATTTCGCCGATTCCGCCCCCACTCCAACACAGCAGGCCCGATTGGTGGAGCTGGTGAAGACGTTGCAGCACCAGTTGGGCATTCCCGCCAGCCATGTGGTCCTGCGTACCGACGACGCCTCCGCCGCGGGCACCGGCAGCGCATTCCCCGCGGGCGCGTTCCGCGCTCAGTTGGTGCGATAAACGCCTCCTGTGGCACGGGCGGCCCGCCCGTGGGCGGTACTCCGCCGGGATGCGAGGGATAACCGCGAAGGGCGCGAGGGCAGACGCGAAGAAAACGCGGGGAGGGCCGCCACAGATGGACACGGATGCGGAAAGGGTTTCCCGTGACACGGGCGTCCCGCCCATGCTAGATGCACCAAGATGTCGGGGATATTTTGTTGCCAAATGCCTTGTTAATTCTTACGCACCAGGCACGGGCGGGACGCCCGTGTCACGTTAGCACCGCGGTTTGTCCGGGCAGAGAAGAGGTCGCTGCGCTCTTGCTTGCTTCGATCCGGGTACGGATCGGACGTCACGGGGTACCGTGACCACGGGCGGGCCGCCCGTGCCACTTCATGGGCAAGCCGCCCATGCCACTTCAGGGGCAAGCTCCTCATGCAACTTCAGGGGCGGGGCGGCCGTGCCATTTTTTGGGGCGGGGCGCCTGTGCCACGGTAGTAGCAGAACCGTCATGTCCCGCTTCCGCTCGGCTCGCCCAGGGGCACGTTGACGTCCGTCGTTTTTCCGTCGCGATAGATCGTGAGCTTGACCACGTCGCCGGGCTTGTGCGCTCGGATCGTGGCGTTGAGTTCGTTGGCACTGGTCACTTTCTTGCCGTCCACCGCGATGATGATGTCGCCGGGGCTGATGGAGCCGTCCTCCAGCCGCTGCGTGCCGCGGATGCCGGCCTTGGCGGCGGGCGAATCCGGGCGGACCCCCACCGCCAGCACTCCTTCCACGCCCAATTGCTCTGTAATGTCGCGGCTGATCTGATCGGAAAACACCACGCCCAACGACGGATGCACCACCCTCCCATGCGCGATGAGTTCCGGCACGATGCGGTTTACGGCATCGACCGGAATGGCAAAGCCGATTCCCGCGCTGGAACCGGACGGGCTGTAGATCGCGGTGTTGACGCCGATGAGACGGCCGCTGCTGTCCAGCAGCGGGCCTCCGGAATTGCCCGGATTGATCGCGGCGTCGGTCTGGATCACGTTGCTGATCGGCGTGTTCGCCACGCTTTGAATCGTGCGGCCCAGCGCCGAGACGATGCCTTGGGTAAGCGTCTGGTCGAGGCCGAACGGGTCGCCGATGGCATACAAGCGCTGGCCCACCTGCAGGTCGTGGCTCGATCCGACGAGGATCGGCGTCAGTTTCGCTTTGGGGGCGCGGATGCGCAGGACCGCCAGATCGTCTTCGGGGGCGACGCCAACGAGATCCGCCGGGTACGCGGTGTGGTCCGATAAGGTCACCCGCGCCCCGCTGGCGCCGTTCACCACGTGATAGTTGGTGACGATGTCCCCCGCGTCGTCCCAGATGAATCCCGAGCCCGTCCCCCGCGGGATTTCCGTCACGTTGCGCGACAGGAGGTCCACCCGCTCGGCGACGGTGGTGATGAAAACCACCGATGGCACCGTCTGCTTGAAGACCTGTATCGCGTTCTTTTCATCGGCGGCCAAATCCCCCTGCGGGGCCACGGGCCGCGGCGCGACTGCCGGCGTGCCGTGCTCGAACCAGCGCGACGCGAAGAACCCAACTGCGGCGGCGATCGCCACCACGATCAGCAGCGCCGGCAGCCCGCTTCTTCCGGAAGGAGGTTGCCGCGGTCCGGGCGGCGGAGGAAACCCGGAAAAGGGAGGGTATGGCGTGGTCATTCTCGATGCACCTCGCCCGGAACCCTACTACACCCTTGGCCGCCCGGGCTAGTGGGAATCATCGCTCCAAAAACTCCTCGAAATTGTCCGCCAGCAGCAGCTTCACGTCCCGCTCGATCGCGCGGCGCGTCACGCGCCAGCCCGTCGCCGCCAGGTCGGCGTATTTGTCCGCCAGCACTTTCCCGATAATCCGTCGGCTGTGCTCCCACTTGTAAACGAGCTGATCCAATACCCGCGCGTCCGAGTGTTGCGGGATGAAACTCGTCCCGAGCAGCTCAACGCGCATGCGGGTGATTTCTTCGATCAGCGATGGATTGTTCACAAACCACCAGCACCCGAAGACCATCAGGTTCCCGAACTTCCGGGCCGCGACGCACAGCTCGTGCTGGTTTTCCCGCGAAAGCATCGTTACCAGGAACTTGTTGGCGGGGAATTCCCGGCAGAGGTTGACCACGGACGCGACGTCGGCCTTTCCCACCATGTCGCCCCCGTCCCGCAGCGCGGGGTTCACCCGCAGCCGCGAGCCGATCATCATCGCGAACGGCAACCCGTGCTCCGCGCACACTGGCAGCACCACGTTTTCGAGCACCGCCTGCCCGGTCCGCCCCCGCGCGTCGTCCGGCTCGGCCGGGTAGCGAAACTCGGGCGGGAGACTAACGGCGAGGTAGATGGCGTCCTGCCGCTCGATCCAGTCGCGCAGGAATCGGCGGGCCTCCTCGACCGTCTTTGTATCGTCCTCCGAAGCAAGGTCGTACCCCCATTCGCTCATCTTCTTCGCCGCGGGGCGATAGTCGCGCAGGAGCGGATCGATTCGCAGGACCGCCCGGAACCTCGGGTCGGAGAGAATTTCCGGGTCGCTCAGCCACCGCTGCCGCTCGTTGTCGTCGAACACCGGATTGGTCATGGTGATCGACCGCACGTTCGCGACTTCCATCACGCGGTCGATGTGCTTGGAGGGATCCTGGGCGGCGAAGAATTTGCGGTACGGCTCGAGCGTCCGCTCGTTGGGGTCGAGCCCTAGGCGCTCCAGCGTCGTCAGCACGCCCCGGCACGCCTCGCTGATCGGCGT
>JAQGHP010000305.1 GCA_028288775.1 Phycisphaerales bacterium
CCGCGACGATCATCAGCAGCTTGCCGATCAGCTCAGTGGTCGAGGCCAGGGTGCTCATCAGCTCGGTCATGTCGTTGATCGAGAAATCGTTCGACTCCCCCGCCGCGGTGCGGTGGCGCTCGCGGAGCAGCGCGGTGATCTGCTTGATGGCGGCGGGGATGTCCTCGGAGGAGTCGGCGGCGGTGAGGATCTGGTTGATGTTGGTGAAGCGGATCGGCTGGGGCGTGTCGGCGGCCTGCGTGGGTGAAGGGGCGGGATAGAGCTGCACGGTGCTCGTGGGATAGGGGTTATTGAGCGTGTTGACGGCCGTACTCGACCCGCCGGTGGACGCCGAGGGCGCGGCGCTGGACGCGCCGGAGGTCTTGCCCGAGACGCGGTACTTGATGGTCGTCCACGGGGCGACGATCACGTCGTCCTGGTCGCGGCCGAACATGTTCGCGCCCTTGGGGCTGAGGACCCCGAGCACGCGCAGGCTCACGTTCCCCAGCCGCAGCTCCTTGCCGATCGGGTTGTCGTTGTCGAACAGTTCGCGCTTGAGTGTCGGGCCAATGAGGCAGACCTTGCTGATGTTGCGGACGTCCTGGTCGGTGAAGCACGCGCCGTCGTCGAGGGGCCATTGCCGCACGTCCAGGTAATCGGGGCTGGTTCCGACGATGCTCATCGGCACCCAGTTATGGCTCCCGTAAACGATCTGCGCGTTGGCCCAGACGATCGGCGCAGCCCCGCGCACGGCCGGGCATTCGCGAACGATCGCTTCGCAGTCCTGCGGCGTAAGAGTGATCGAGCTGCCCGCGCCCATGCTGATGCCGCCGCTGGCGGCCATGCCCGGCTGCACAATCAGGTTATTGGCGCCCAGGCTGGCGATCGCCTTCTGGTTGAGGGCGGTGACGCCGTTGCCGATCTCCATCATCGCGATGACCGCGGCGATGCCGATGATGATCCCGACGCACGTCAGCGCCGAGCGCATGATGTTGCTCCGCAAGGCGCGGAAGGCGAAGCGAAGAGTTTTGGCGGAACGCATGGCGTAAATCCTGAGGGCGAACGTCAAACCCGAAATCTGAATGCCGAAATCCGAATCAAATCCGAATGACCAATTCCGAATAAGCAGCCGCAGTTCTGTAGGGTGGGCGTACTCGCCCACCATTTGGTTGCACGGCCAAAGCGCCACGGAAGACGGTGGGCGAGTACGCCCACCCTACACAGCTATCACGGCCGCACCAGGGCATCTTCATGCCGCAAAACGGTCGCAATCGGCGGCGCGTCCGCGCTCTCGGCGGAAAACGCGCCCGCTTCGATGACCCCATCCCGGATGCGGATGGTTCTGCTCGCGTGATCGGCCACGTCCGTCGCGTGGGTCACGACGATGATCGTGATGCCCTCCTCGCGGTTAAGCTTCTCGAACATCCGCATGATCTCCACGCTCGTCCTGGAGTCGAGGTTGCCCGTGGGCTCGTCGGCGAAAAGCAACGGCGGGCGGTTCACCAGCGCCCGCGCGATCGCGACGCGCTGCTGCTGCCCGCCGGAAAGCTGGCTGGGCTCGTGGTCCATCCGGTCGCCCAGGCCGACGCGCTGGAGCAACTCAACCGCCCGGGCCCGCGCTTCGGCTTCCGGCATGTTGTCGGGCGAATAGGCCAGCGGCATCATCACCTGGTTCAGCGCGCTGGTCCTCTTGAGCAGGTTGAAGTTCTGGAAGACGAAGCCGATCTTCCGGCTGCGGATCATGGCGCGCTGGTCGGGGGTGAGCTGCGAGATCTCCTCGCCGTCGAGCCAATACTGGCCGCTGGTGGGCTTGTCGAGACAGCCCAGGATGTTCATGAGCGTGCTCTTGCCCGAGCCGCTGGCGCCCATCAGCGCGATGTATTCGCCGCGGGCGATGCGCAGCGACACGCCTTTGAGGACGGGGAGATTCACTTCGCCCAGCACGTAGGTCTTGCGGATGTCTTCGAGCTTGATGAGATCCACCGTCGGTTCCTCGTTCGTTCGCGCCATTCTAGGATTCGGCGAGCCCCTGCCACTCATCTTCGCTTCGGGAATTGCGGCGCGAAGGGGTTGGTGGTGCCGTCGCCGCTCGTGCCGGCGCGGTTTTCGCCGGTGACGATTTCCATTCCGTCCTTCAGATCATCGCCGGAGACTTCGGTCATGAGCCCGTCGGTAACGCCGACGCGAACGGTGAGCGGCTTAAGGAACCCCGAGCCGTCCTTGACCCAAAGCGTCCCGTTCTGATGCGCATGGGCTTTGGCTCCGTCGCCCCCCGCTCCTTTGGCTCCGCCAGAGCCGCCGGGTGCGCTCCCCCCATTGCCACCAGCGGCCCCGCCGCCACCAGCTCGCGGCGCGCCGCCTCCGGCATTGCCGCCCCCGCCTCCACCCCCGCCACCACCACCCGCCCCGCGCCCCGGCGTGGCGGAGGCCATTTCGGCGCGGAACTCCGGCGCGACCATCTCGGCCACCGGATAAAACCGCAAGGCCGCGTTGGGGACCGTGAGCACGTCGTTGCGCCGGTCCAACTCGAATTGCAGGTTCGCCGTCAGATATGGCAACAGCTTTCCGTCGGAATTGTCGGTCGTCACTTCGACGGTGTAGGTAACCACGTTCTGCGTCATCGTCGCGTTCAGGCGCACTTTTCCAACCGTCGCCTTGAACTTGCGGCCGGGGAATGCATCGACCGAGAACGTGGCCGTCTGGCCGGGGCGAATGTTCCCGACGTCCGCCTCGTTCACGGACGCCCATACCTGCATGCGATTCAGATCCTTGGCCAGCAGAAAAAGGCTGGGCGCGTTGAGGCTCGACACCACGGTTTGTCCGATGTTCACCCGCCGGTCGATGATGACGCCTTTCACCGGGGATTTGATCGTGCAGTAGCCAAGGTTCTGCGTCGCGCGCTTGAGCGTGGCCTGGGCCTGCGTGACGGTGGCCTTCGCCTGTGCGATCGCGGCATCGCCCACGCCCACGTTGGCGGCGGCCGTCTGGTATGCGGCCTTGTACGCGTTGTAATCGCTCTGCGACAGGGCGTCGGACGGGCCGAGCTTCTGCGCCCGCATCCAGTCATTCTCGGACTGTTCGAGCTTCGCCTTCATCTGCCCAAGGTCCGCCTGCGCGCGGGCGACGCCGGCCTGGGCTTGTTCGAGCAGCGCCTGCGCGCTCGATGCGTCGGCGGTGTAGAGCGTGTCGTCGATGCGGGCCAGCACTGTGCCGACGTCCACGGGCGAGCCGTAATCGATCATCTTGCCGTTGGTGTCCGTGCCGAAGGTCGTGATCAGACCGGCGACCTGCGCGCCGACGTCAACGACTTCTTCAGGCTCGATCGTTCCCGTCGCGCCGATCGTCGGAACGAGGTTCCCCTTCTTCACCTCCGCGGTACGAAACGCGTAGGTCGGCGTGGAGCGATACCTCCAGTACCCATACCCCCCGCCCGCGAGAAGGGCGACACCGACAAGGATCGCGATGAGTTTGTACATGGTTGGTTATTTTGCCTCCTGCTTGCTCAGGAGGCCCTCCAAATGGTTCGTCAGCTTGCCCAGCAACCGATGCAGGTCGGCTTGTTCGCCGGCGTTTAGCCCGGCCACAATTGTTTCGACCTGCGGCCCGTGTGCCGCCAGCACACGGGCGACGAGTTCGCGGCCCTTGCGGGTAAGGGTGACGCGCTTGGCCCGGAGATCGCCCGGCACCGAATCGCGCACAACGACCCCGAGCCGTTCGAGCCGATCGACCACGCCCGTGACGCTGGGCGGGCGGATGAGTAGTCGGTCGCTCAGGTCCGTCAGCCGCAGTCCGGCCTCGCCCGCGGCTTCGGACCGCTGAAGCGTGCGGAGCACGCCCCACTGCGAACCGGTGATCCCAAAGCGCGCGAAGTACGGCTGCATCACCCGCTCGAGCTGGCCGAAGGCATGGACGATCGACCGCAGCGCCAGATCCGCCGGCCGCTCGCCCGCCTGCCCTCCCGCCGCGTCCGCCGGCGACTGTGCCTTCATACACCGATCCGTGCTGGAGGTTTGTTTAGCATCCTAATAATATACGCATCATGGACCGAATAGTTTCGCGAATCAAGCTGGGCGGAATCTTGATGTGGCCGGTGTCCCGTAGGTTCGGCTCCGCCGAACGTCCTCCGGCGAACACGGACATGTTCGGCGGAGCCGAACCTACCTGGAAGTCGTGCCGGCATAGGTCTCTTGCGCTTCTGGTTGACTGTGGGCGGGAATCATCGCCGCCTTTTGCGTGGCCCGGCGGGCCCGCCTGCGCTTGCGCCAGAGCGTCAGGTCGTCGAACAGACTGTACGCGACAGGCGTCACCAGCAGCGACAGCAGCAGGCTTAGGGCCTGCCCGCCGACGATCACTTTTGCCATGCTCGCCCGGCTACCCGCGCCGGGGCCGGCGCCCAGCGCGATGGGAACCATGCCGGCGATCAGCATCAGCGTCGTCATGAGGATCGGGCGCAACCGCGTGCGGTTGGCTTCAAGGATCGCCCACAGGCGCACGCGGTGGTCGTGGTCGGCGCGCAGGGCCCAGCGCCACCAGCCGCCTTTCCAGCGGCTGTCTACTAAAGATGCGGCGGCGTGCCCGTTGTCCCCATTGCCGTTGGTGACCGCGTGGCCCGTGGAGCCGCGCGTCAACCCCTTCTCTATGGCCGCCCTTTCGTCAGCCGTCAGGAACGGTTCGGCCACTTCGCGCGGATCTTGCTCCGCGCGGGCGCGGAGCACGTTCGTGAAATCGACCTGCAGGATGCCGTTCTTTTTCACGATCCCGAACAGCAGGAACACGCCGAGGATCGAATAGATGTTCAGCGCCTGGCCCAGCACGATAAGCGACAGCAGCGCGAACGGGATCGTCAGCGGCACCGCCAGCAGGATGGTGATCGGGTGGATAAAGCTCTCGAACTGGGCGGCGAGGATCATGTACATGAAGATCAATGACATGAGCAACGCGATGAAGAACGCCGCGTTCGACTCATTCTGCGTTTTGGCCCGGCCGCTGGCGATGAGCTGGTAGTCGGCGGGCGGGTTCAGCTCCTGGAACGCCTTGTCGAATTCCTGGATCGCATTGTTCGTGTTGCCCTTGAGGTCGCCCGTGATGAGGTTCGCGACCAGGCTGATTTTACGCTGGCGCGCGAAGCGGTCGATCTGTGCCGGGCCGGTGTCGAAATGCAGGCGGGCGACGTTCCCCAGCTCGATCAGGCCTGATTTCGTCGAAGGGATTTTCAGCCGCGCCACGGCGCTGGCGTTGTCGCGGTCGATGCCGCGGGCGCGGAGCCATACGTCGTAGAGCTCGCCCAGGTTGTTGTCCTTGTAGTCGCTGACGATGTCTCCGCCGACCAGGACTTGCAGCGTGGAGGCGATCGTCTGGACCGAGACTCCCTGGTCGCTGGCACGGTCGCGGTCGATGTCCACACGCAGTTCGGGCTTACGAAGGGCCATCGTCGTATCCACGTCCGTCAGACCATGATCCACACGGAGCTTGTCGATGATTTTGGACGAATATTCCGAGAGCTTGCGCAGGTCGGGGCCGACGAGCGTGAATTCCACGTCGGCGTTGACGGTGCCGGTGGAGATGGCCGCGGGGATCTGCACGCTGGAGCGCAGGTCGGGGTAATGGGCCATTAGCTTGCGCGCCGCGCCCATCATCGTGAACTGGTCCCACGGTTTATCCACGCCGTGCTCTTGATTGAACTTCTTTCGCTCCTCGAGATCGACCAGGCGGACGTAGATGCTCCCCTGCGTGACGTCCCCCTGGGCCTTGGTGACTTTGCCGGTGGTGTCGCCAATGGTGGTCATCACGTTCGCCACCTGAGGCAAGGTGCGAAGCTGGTCTTCGATCTCGCGGAACGTGGCGTCCGTCCGCGCGAGGGTCCATCCCGCCGGCGTGGTGATGGCTATCTCGTACTCGCTCTGGTCGTCCTTGGGGAGGAAGTCTTTTCCGACCATCTTGCCCAGGGGGACGATGCTGCACGTGACGAGAATGGTGGCCAGGACGATCACCCATCGGTGCCGCATCGACCAGCGCAATATCCAGAGGTACGGCCGCTCGACGAGCGTGCCGTAGACGCCGCCGCTGTGGTGCGATGCGCCTTGCGCCTTCATCTTGTCCGACAGCTTGAGGAAGCGCGAGCAGAGCATCGGCGTGAGCGTGAAGCTCACGAGCATGGACATCAGGATTGCGACCGCGGTAGTCACGCCGAAACTGAAGAAGAACCGCCCCACCCTGCCGCTCATGAACGCGATGGGCAGGAAGATGACGACCAATGAAAACGTAGTCGCCAGCACGGCCAGCGCGATTTCCTTGGTCGCGCCCAGCGCGGCGTCCCAGGCGCTGTACCCCTTCTCCTCCATCCACCGAAAAATGTTTTCGTGCACGACCACCGCGTCGTCGATCACGATGCCCACCGCCAGCACGAGGCTGAGCATCGTGATGTTGTTGAGCGTGAACCCCATCCAGTTCATCACCATGAACGTGGAGACGAGCGACACGGGAATGGAGGTGGCCGCGATGAGCATCGTCCGCCAGTCGCGGAGGAACAGCAGGATCGTCAGCGACACCAAGAGCGAACCCAGCAGCAGGTGCTTTTGCACTTCATGGAGCGAGGCGCTGATGAACCGCGAGTTGTCGCGGATAATCTCAAAGCGGATGTCGGATTTGCCTTCTTCCTGGTAGGCGGTCTGGAGCTGGGCGATTTTCTTCTTGGCCGTGTTGATAACGGCGACGGTGTTCGTGCCGCTCTGTTTCTGCACAGTCAGCAGGACCGACGGGTTGCCGTCCAGGCGGCCGACGGAGCGGGGCTCTTCGTAGGAATCCTCGACGCTGCCCAGGTCTTTCACACGGATCGGCTGGCCGTTGACGTTGGCGACGATTACGTCCTGGAACTGGCTGGTTTCCTGCACGCGGCCCATGGTGCGGAGGATCAGCTCCCGGCTGTTCTGGTCCACGCGCCCCCCGGGCAATTCGAGATTCTGGCGGGCGAGGGATTGGCGCACCTCGTCGATGGAAAGGTTGAAGGCTTCGAGCCGCTTTGCATCGACCGTGACTTGCACCGCGCGCTTGAGCCCGCCGACCAGCGTCACCTGCCCGACCCCGTCGAGGCTGCTGAGTGAGTCCTTGATTTGCTTGTCGGCCAGCTCGGTTACTTCTCGGAGGCTGCGCCGGCCGGAGACGGCGATGGTCATGACCGGGCTGGCGTCGATGTCGAACTTGTCAACAATCGGTGTCTCGGTGCCGCTGGGGAGCTGGCTGAGGATCGTGTTGATTTTCCCCTGCACCTCCTGCTGGGCCACGTCGCGATTTTTCTCCAGCAGGAACTGCACGACGACGCTGGAGATGCCTTCCTTGGTGGTGCTGCGCAATTCATCAATGCCAGCGACGGTGTTGACGACGTCTTCTATCCGCTTGGTGACGCCCGTCTCCATCTCCTCGACGCTGGTGCCGGGGCGCGTGGTGGTGACGGTGATGATCGGCAGGTCCACGTTGGGGAACAGGTCCACGCCCATCCTGAAATAGCTCATGATTCCCATGGTGAGGGGGAAGAGAATGAGCATGGTCGCAAAGACCGGCCGCCGGACGCAGAGTTCGGGAAGGGTCACGATTTACCTTCTAAATTGATCGTGCCATGCACGACGACGCGGGGAGACCGGACATGCGACGCGGGGACGCGGGGAGAGGAAGATCTCAGATCGCAAATTTGAGATTTGAAATTTCAAATTGAGGAGCGCTCCCATCGCCGTCCCTTCCGCCAATTTGCACTTCGCATTTTGCAATCGACTTCCCCCTCCGCGTCACTGCGTCCCCGCGGCATCCGCCACCGCCCGCGTTGTCGGCCCGGCCGGCTGCTCGACGCTCACCGGCACGCCAGTGGCCAGCTTGCTCGTGCCCTTTACTGCCACCAGCTCCGTTCCGGTAAGGCCGGCGGTGATCTCGACCCACTCGCCGCGACGGTCGCCCAGGTCTACGCCAATCTCCACAGCCTTTCCGTCCTTTACCGTGAACACCTTGTTCACGCCCGCAAAGCTCACGACCGCTTCCTGCGGGACGAAGATCACGCGCTCGTCCACGTGCGTCTTCACCAGCGCTCGCGCGAAAGCGCCCGGCGGCAGCAGGTGTTTGGAGTTCGGCACTTCGACCTCCACCTGAAACGTGCGGTTCTGCGGGTCCACCTGCGGGTTGATCCGGGCGACTTTCCCTTCGAACGCCTTGTTGCCGTAGGCTTCGATGAACACATCCGCCTCCTGCCCGATCTCGTGAATCTCCGGCACGTAGCGCTCGGGGACGTTGGCCTTGAGCTTCACCACGTCGTCGTCAACCAGGCGGAACATCGCCGTGATCGTGTTCTTCAACTCCCCCACCGACGCCATGCGACCGGCGACCAGGTACGTGTGGTCCTTCTTCATGTACAGGTCGGGCGTTTGCTGGGCGTCGTAGACGGAGGCCGGGCGCGGCGTGCGCACCTGCGTGTCGTCGAGCGCCTGCTGCGCCACGGCGACGTCCGCGTCGCGCGTCCGCGCTTCGCCGACCAATGTCCGCTCGGTCTGGAGCTCCACGTCGTACGCGCTCTTCGCCACGTCCCGCGCGGTCGCGAGGTCGGCGAAATCCTGGTCGCTCAAGAGGGGCGGCTGCTGGTCGTGCAGGCTCTTCCCGCGCGCGTATTTGGCGGCGGCATTGGCCATTTCCAAACGGGCCTTGCGCACCGCGGGTAAATTCGAAACGTCGAAATCGGCCGCGGGAACCTTGTCGGTCTCCAGCTTGATCAGCATTTCCTGCAATGCCCGCTGCTTCTGGTTGACGGCGAGCTGGTAGTCCTGCCGGAGGAGCTGCGCCAGGGGCTCGCCCGGCTTCACGCGATCGCCCACGTCGTGGAAGATGGCGATCACTTTCCCGGGCACCTTGTTGGAGATGGTGGTGTCCTCGTCGCCGAAGAGGGTCCCGACGACCTCCACGTTGCGTTGCACGGATTCGGTCTTCGCCGACCGGAGGACAACCGGCACGGCCAGGTCCTCGACCTTTTTCGCCTGCGCCGCCGGGGCGTCCTGTTTCGAACAGCCGCCCGCGAGCAGCGCCGCGCCGAGAAGAAGTGTCCCCGTGACACGGGCGGATAGGAGGCGCGGCCTTGCGTGAGTGGAGTGTGGCATATGGTTCATGTATCGTCGCGGCCGGTTGATTGACTCGATGATTAGCCCCCCTACAATACCGTCCGCAATGCTGACTGCTGAGTCGGTTTTGCCGGCGAGTATAAGCCGCCTCGTCCGCGG
This sequence comes from Phycisphaerales bacterium, assembly GCA_028288775.1. Lineage (GTDB taxonomy): Bacteria > Planctomycetota > Phycisphaerae > Tepidisphaerales > Tepidisphaeraceae > RYN-428. Next base: position 9,228 of record JAQGHP010000305.1, read on the forward strand.
CGGCAACATCGCCCGGCCCACTATGCCATGCGGCATAGCCGCGCCCGGCGAGTGGACAACCGCCCGTGGCCGTGTATTTTCTTCCGCGAATGTAAGAGACGTGGCCCGGGCGGCTGCGGCACACGATGCAGGTTCCCAACGAGCAAAAGCGCAGGCATATCACGTCGGCAGCGGCGAAGATGTTCGCCGCGCGGCCTTACCACAAGGTGCGCCTCGACGATATCGCCGCCGCCGCGGGCGTCGCCAAGGGAACGCTCTACGTTTATTTCGATAGTAAGGAAGACCTCTACTTTACCCTCACCTTCGAAGGTTTCGCGCAGCTCGTGGACCGGCTCAACGCGCAGCTCGAGGGCGGCGCGAACGGTGAAGGCGTCACGGGTCGCAGGCCGCAAGCCGGGAATGGGTTCGTGCATTCGCGGCGGCTTGCTTCCGCCCCGCGCGTTCGACCGGCCTGCGCTCTGGGCTGCTCTTCGTCCGCGCAGCTCGAGTGCATCGTTCACGAACTCGTCGCCTATGCGTATCAACACCCGCACCTGTACGAATTGCTGCGCACCGTCGGGGCGGCGAAGGTCCGCTCCAAGGGCGCGTGGGATGCCAAGTGCCGTCAGTTGACGGAACTTATCGAGCGGACGATTCGCGCGGGCGTGGCGGCGGGCGAACTGTCCGACCCGCGCCCCGAGCTCACGGCCCTGTGCATCCCCGGAATGGTCCGCTCGCTGATGCTCTTCGGCACGAAGGGCATCACGGAAAAGGCCGCCTCCGCCCAGATCGTCAAACTCCTCACCCGCGGCCTTGCCGCAGACCGTCCCGCCAGGAAGGCGGCTTCGTGACAACCCGATTGCTATCAAGGGAATCGCAATGAACCGTTCCGACCGAACCCGATCGCACGTTCTCCTGACTCTCGCCCTGGCCTTCGTCGGCGTATATGCCGGCGGTTGCGTCGTCGATCAGAAGAAGGAAGTCGCCGCGTACCGCAAAGTGCTCGACGGGAAAAACCCGCCGAAGGTCACCTACACGGCCCCCGAGCCGCTGACGCTCGAAGCCGCCCTGCTCCTGGCCAACCGCAATGACGAGGTGCTCGCCTCCGGCGGCGAAGATTACGTGCAGGCGCTGATCAACAAGGAGCGCGCATTCAGCACCTTCCTCCCCACCATCAGCTTTGCCCCCACCTACAACTGGGTGGACAAACGCGGCACCTCCTTCAACGGCGCGCCGGTCAAGCAAGGCGTCCCGGACGCCCCGATCACTGGCCGCTACAACGTCTTCAACGGCTTCCAGGATTACTACACCTATCAGGCCGTCGGCTACACGATCGAGCAGCGTAAGGCGCAGCTTTTGGATTTGCAGCAGACGACGCTGCTCAACGTCGCCCAGACGTATTACACGATTCTTGCCGCCGAGCGGTCCGTGCAGGTGCTGCTGAATTCGACGGACGTGCAGAACGCGCGGGTGCGCGACATGGAAGGCCGCCAGCGTGCGGGCGTGGCGCGTCCGCTGGACGTCGCCCAGACCGAGGCCACCGCCGCCGCCACGCGCGTGCAGCTTATCCAGGCGCAGAACAACGTGCGTGACGGCCGCATCATGCTCGCGTTCCTCGTGGACGCCCCCGTGCAGGACGCCCCGCTGGCCGATCGGCTGATGGTGCCGCATGATCTGCCTTCCGCGGACGAGGGTTTGAAGATCGCCGAGGCCACGCGCCAGGACGTGCAGGCCGCCGAGGCGAGCATCGAGGCCAACCGTCAGAACGTCAATTCCGCCATCGGCCAGTATTACCCCTCGCTCACGTTGAACGTGGATTACTTCCTCCATAAGGAAAGCTTCCCGACGTTCAGCGAGTGGTCGGGGATCGTGTCGCTCAGCGTGCCGATCTTCACCGCCGGGCAGGTGGACGCGAACGTACGGACTGCCTGGTCGCAACTCCGCCAGGCGTGGCTGAACACGACGCACACGCGCCGGTTAGTCGCCGAGCAGGTCCGCACCGCCTACGAGAACTTGCAGGCGAGCAACCGTCGGATCATCGAGCTGCGCGTGGAGGTGGCCGCGGCCCAGGAGGCCTTCCGCCAGGCCCAGCAGACCTACACTGCCGGCTTGGGGACGAACCTCGACGTGCTGACCGCGCAGGACCAGTTGCTCTCCTCGCAGCTGGGCCTCGCCAACGAGGAGTTCAACTACAAGCTGTTTTACCTGCAACTGCTGCGCTCGATGGGCCGCCTGCCGCGTCCCGATTCGCCGCTGCCCGCTCCGGGCGCTCCGACATCGCAACCCAACCCCAGTGAGATCGAAACTCCGCACGTGATTCCGCAGAGATAGCGAAGCTTCGCACTGCGGCGCGGATCTTCATCTCCTGACGCGCGCCGATGGCGCGTCCTCCTTTCCCATTCCCGCCCTTGGGAGCCGGCGGTTCGCGCCCCGCCAGCTAAGGGATTTCCTAACTATGGTTCATCCCGTCTGCCGTGGCATGGTGTGATCCGGCTGGTTCCCTGCGCTCGCCGCGGATGCGGATGCGCCGGACGCTGACCGTTGCCTGGCGTTTCCATGGTCCGTGTGCTGACGAGTTGCTCGTTCCCCAAGGTGCGCTTACGCGCCTTTCCGCGCCCGCGGGGCGCATGCGCCGTTCTCTTCCATAATGCGCTGCTTATTGCGGCGTTAGCGGTTGTTGGGACCGGATGGAATTCCGGGTGCGATCGCGGCGCGTTGCCCGGAGGCGGACCGCCGACGCCGGCGGTTACCGTTACACATCCGGTGCGGCACGACGTGCTGGAGTGGGATGAGTACACCGGGACGACCGCGTCGCCCGAGACGGTGAACGTGGTGGCGCGTGTGAGCGGGTTCATTGAGTCGGCACCCTACGTCGAAGGGTCGATCGTCAGGCAGGGGGAGATCCTCTTCGTCATCGACCCGCGCCCCTTTCAGGCGACGCTCAACGCCCGCCTGGCCGACGCGGCCAAGGCACAGGCGCAGGCCAGGCTGGCCGCGGATCAGCTCAAGCGATACACCCTCCTCCTGCAGCAGAAATCCATATCGGAGCAGGATTACGAAAATGTGAAGTCCGCTTCGGAACAGGCGAACGCCACCCTTGCCTCGGCAAACGCGGCCGTCGAGCTGGCGCGACTCGACCTCGAATGGACCCGCGTGACCGCCCCCATCACCGGCCGCGTCGGGCGCAAACTCATCACGCCAGGGAACTTTGTCAACGGCGGCGCGGGACAGGCCACGCTGTTGACCACGATCGAATCGATCGACCCGATGTACTGCTACTTCGACGTCAATGAGCGGGCCGTGCTGAAATACCAGCAAATCGTCCGGGAAAACCGCCGGGACATCGCCCGGGAGGGCCGCATGCCCGTGCGCATGCAGCTTCCCAACGGAACGCTGTTTCCGCACGTCGGGGTCATCGACTTCGTTGACAACCGCATCGACCCGAACACCGGCACGATCACGGTCCGCGGCGTGTTCGCGAACCCCGACCACACGCTGCTGCCGGGTTTCTTCGTCCGCGCTCGCGTCCCCGGATCGGGGCGATATTCCGCGCTGCTGATCCCCGACCTGGCGATCGGGAGGGACCAGAACCTGAGCTTCGTGCTGGTGGTCGGCTCGGACGACATAGTCTCCCGCCGCACCATCGTGCCGGGCGCGCTCTTCGGCCGATTGCGCGCGATCGAGAGCGGGCTGAGCGAGCAGGACCGCGTGGTGATCAACGGGCTGCAGCAAGCGCGGCCCGGCTCGAAGGTCGCCCCAACCGAGCAGCCGATCCCGCCCAATGCATTCCCTCCGCCCGAAGACCTCAATGTGGACTTGCCCGACGTGCCGACGACGCAGACCCGCCCCGCCGCTGCTCCTGCCAGCGCCCCCGCCACTTCCGCACCCGCCAACGGCGCGCAACCAACCACGCGGGGGGCCGCTCGATGAGGTTCGCGCATTTTTTCATTGACCGCCCCGTCTTCGCGGGCGTGATCTCGATCGTCATCGTGATCGTCGGGCTCATCGCGATGTTCACCCTGCCGATCGCGCAGTACCCCGAGATCGCCCCGCCCACGGTAACAGTCACGGCCACCTACCCCGGCGCGGATGCGCAGGTGGTCGCCGACACCGTCTCCACGCCGATCGAGGAGCAGATCAACGGCGTGGAGAACATGCTCTACATGTCCAGCCAGTGCGCGAACAACGGGAGCATGCGGCTGACGGTCACGTTCAAGCTGGGTACGAACCTCGACATCGCGCAGGTACAGGTGCAGAACCGCGTGGCGATGGCCGAGCCGCAGTTGCCGGCGGACGTGCGGGCGCTGGGCGTGACGGTCCGCAAGGCATCGCCCGACATCACGCTGGTGGTGCAACTCTACTCGCCCGACAACCGCTACGATTCGCTGTACATCAGCAATTTCGCGCTGATTCAGGTGCGCGACCCGCTGGCCCGGCTTCCCGGCGTTGGGGACATTACTCTCTTCGGTCAGCGCGATTATTCGATGCGCCTGTGGCTCGATCCGCACGCCATGGGGGCGCTGGGGATAACCGCCGGGGACGTGGTGCAGGCGGTGCAGGAGCAGAACGTGCAGGTCGCCGCGGGCACCGTGGGCGGGCCGCCGCTGCCGCCCGGCGGGGCCGATTTTCAGCTCACGGTCAACGCGCAAGGGCGGCTTACTGATCCCAAGCAGTTCGCCGACATCATCGTCAAGACCGGCCAGAGCGGGCAGGTCGTCCATTTGGGCGACATCGCGCGCACGCAACTGGGGGCGGCCGACTACAGCGTGAACGCCTACACCAACGGGCAGCCGTCGGTTGGCATCCCGATCTACCAACTCCCCGGCTCCAACGCCATCGCCACCGCCGACGCCGTCTACGCGCAGATGAAGCAGATGCGCAGCTCCGCGACCTGGCCGCCCGGGCTGGAATACAAGATCGCCTACGACACGACGACCTTCGTTCGCGAGAGCGTGCGCGACGTGGTGCGGACGCTCTTCGAGGCGCTGGCGCTCGTGGTGCTGGTCGTGCTCGTCTTTCTCCAAAGCTGGCGCGCCACGCTCATCCCGCTGCTGGCGATCCCCGTCTCGCTCATTGGAACCTGCGCGGTGATGAAGGCGATGGGCTTCTCGCTCAACACGCTGTCGCTGTTCGGCATGGTGCTGGCGATCGGCATCGTGGTGGATGATGCGATCGTGGTGGTCGAAAATATCGAGCGCTGGCTCGAGCAGGGGCTCGCCCCCAGGGAGGCCGCGTACCGCGCGATGGACGAGGTGACGGGGGCGGTGATCGCGATCGCGTTCGGGCTGTCGGCGGTTTTCGTGCCGGTCGCGTTCGTCAGTGGGATCACGGGGCAGTTCTTCCGGCAATTCGCCCTCACCATCGCCATCTCGACGCTGCTCTCGGCGTTCAATTCCCTCACCCTCAGCCCGGCAATGGGGGCGCTGCTGCTTCGCCCGCGCCAGACCCAGCGCGACTGGCTCACCCGCCTGCTCGACCAGCTCCTGGGATGGTTCTTCCGACTCTTCAACCGCGGGCTGGTGCGGGGCACGTCCGCGTACGTGAGCGCCGAACGGCGCGTGGTGCGCAGGAGCGGCGTGGCGCTGTTGGTCTACGGCGGGCTCATTATCCTGACATATCTGGGCTTCCGCGCGGTGCCGACAGGATTCATCCCGCAGCAGGACCTGGGGTATCTGCTGGTGAACCTGCAACTGCCCGACGCCGCGTCGCTCGACCGTACGGATGATGTGCTCCGGCGAATGACGAAGACCGCCCAGGGTATCCCGGGCGTGCAGGACACCTTCGCCGTCACGGGATTCTCGATCCTGACGGGCACCAATCAGTCGAACGTCGGGTTGATGTTCATCATCCTCGATCCTTTCGAAAGGCGCAGCGGTCATCCGGAACTCTCGGGTGATGCGATCCTCGGCAGGCTTACCGCCGCGTTCTCGCAGGTGCAGGAGGGATACGCGCTGGTGCTCCCGCCCCCGCCGGTGCGGGGCATCGGAACTGCCGGGGGCTTTCGCCTCCAGGTGCAGGACCGCACCGGCCTGCGCACGCCGCAGGAACTGGGCGCGGTCACGGACGATCTGATCGCCGCCGCACAGCGCGACCCGCGGCTGTCGCGGATGTTCTCCAGCTTCCGGCCCAACGTGCCGGAGTTGTACGTGAACATCGACCGCACGCAGTTGAAGGCGCAGAACGTGCGGATCTCCGACGTCTTCCTGACACTGCAAACATTTCTCGGCAGCCTGTACATCAATGACTTCAATTTCCTGGGCCGCACGTACCGCGTCACGGCGCAGGCGGAGGCACACTCGCGCATGCGCGCCTCCGACATCAGCGAGTTCCGCACGCGCAACGCCGCGGGGCAGATGGTGCCGCTGGGGGCCGTCATCACCGCGCGCGACACCACAGGCCCCGACCGGATCAACCGCTACAACCTCTACCGCTCGGCGGAAATCAACGGCACCGCCGCTCCCGGCATCAGCACCGGACAGGCCATCGCCGAAATGGAAGGCCTGGCCACCAACACGCTGCCCCCCGGCTACAGCTACGAATGGACGGAACTGGCCTACCAGGAAAAACTCGCCGGCAACACCGCGCTGTACATCTTCCCTCTGTGCATTCTCTTCGTCTTCCTCACGCATTCCGCGGAGTACGAGAGCTTCGCCCTCTCCTCCGCCATCATTCTCATCGTGCCCATGTGTCTGTTCAGCGGAATCGCCGGGGTGATGCTTCGCCACATGGACAACAACATCTTCACGCAGATCGGCTTCGTGGTATTGGCCGGCTTGTCCGCCAAGAACGCGGTGTTGATCGTCGAGTTCGCGACGCAGCAACAGCACCAGGGGAAGAACGCCTTCGACGCCGCTCTGGAGGCCGCAAGGCTGCGCCTGCGGCCGATCCTGATGACCAGCTTCGCCTTCATCCTCGGCGTCGTGCCATTGGTCGTCGCCACCGGCGCTGGCGCTGAAATGCGGCACGCCCTGGGTACGGTCGTGTTCTTCGGAATGCTCGGGGTGACGTTCTTCGGCCTGATCTTTACGCCGGTGTTTTACGTGGTGATCCGCCGCCTGACCGGCCGCTACGTGCTCCCGCCGCACGAGCGGCGCGAAGGGGAAGTCCCCGGCACCCGCGGCCTCCGCGACACCGCCGACGCCGCGGCCGCAGCCCTCCGCCGCTCGCCCCCGGAGCGTCCGACCGGGCAGACTTGATGCCGCCGGCATGAGGAAGCGATGCCACCACGCCCGCGCGATCTCCACCCCGCTTTTCAACTCCCAGGCATGGATCGCTGACCGATTTTGACCGATGGGAAAGCCCTTCCATCAGCAGCGTCGATGCACCACTTTGCACCAAACCGCACCATGTTATCGATTTTGCCCCACGGGCCGACGCTCCCCCTCCGCGCGCAATCGTATTTTTCATTTTCCTCCTACTCGTCCTCCCCGCGCACCACCCCACTCTCCGGGTACATTCGGGCACATTGTGGTGCGCCTATCCATATCATGCGTAAGACTTATTCCTGCTTAAGCCGCCGCGGCACACGCCTGCTTAACCAACCGTGCCTCGCCTCCCCTTATTCGCGCGACATCGCGCGACCAAGCGCGACATTTTTTCGGGTCTTGCTCCCGCCCTCCCCGCCGCAACCCCGGCCTCGCCAGCCCTTTGCGCCCCGGACCACGCAAATATTTGAAGTAAGCTGTCGCGCGGGGGCTGCGGAGCCCCCACACCAGATTTTCTGTCTGAAAAAGGGGCTTGTCCGAACCTGTCCTGTGTTTGATATTCTCCTCCCCAACAACGAAATTGCGCGCTACGCATGAATCCTAACATCGCCCGTACAAAACACAAGACGGAAATATTTATTTTTTGCGGCGGACCGATCGGATTGTGCGGATCGCATTTGGTGCCCATTTGCCCGAGTCTGGGCTCTCCGCGAATACGCGGGCGGGGCACGGCCAGTTGCGGGGGAAGTTCTACCGAGGGGAACGATCCCCGTGCCTTTGTTGCCCCCGAAAGTAATGACAATATCTCACGATCGTTGCGAAAGTTGACCGATCGACGATGAGAGGAGCACCGGATGAAGAGCCCCAGCACGATCAGTTTTGCAACATTGCGCAGCGGACGCCTGAGCCCATACCTCCGCTTCGCTTTTGAAGGCGACAACTCCGCCGGCAATTGATCTTCTGACATCTGTCGCTTGCTGACGAGGGCCGCGCCGGCGGTCCGCCCGGCGAGTTAATTCCCCCGACAGACGCGGCGAGTCAACAGACCGCTCATACTCAGGATCACCAAACCCGCGGCTGCCGGCTCCGGGGCCTCGGTGGTGAAATTATCCAGCAGGGTGATCGAGCCGTCCTGTGCGTTGGTATCGGTCACGCGGACGCGGGCGATCAAGCCGCTATTGGCTTCCCAGCCGTAGAAGTTCATGCCGCTGCCCGTGTAATTCTCGGTGCCCAGCAGCGTATTGCTGGTATCAAAGAAATCGACGGTTCCCGAGCTCGCGCCCAGGTACATTCCCGCGCGAAGCGTCGGCTGCGCCAGCGTCACGTCGATATAGCCCGTCTGAAAGTCGGTCCCAATCGCTTCATGAAAGAACGGCGTGCCGCCGGTGTCAAAATAGCGGAACGTCACCGGCGAAAAGGAATAGGTCCCTTCCGGCCGTGTCAGTGGCCCGGTGTTGTTCACGGGCAGGCCCAGGCCCGTAAAGTCATCGACGACGGGGTTGACGAATGCGCCGGGCGTGATGCTGCCGGCCCATGCTGTCGATGCCAGGGAAATTCCCAGAAGTGACACGGCGACCGAAAATCCACGCATTTCCTCTCCTTGATGTGGAAGTGATTCAACCAGGACATTACCGAGATCGCGCAATCGAATCCAGCAAATTATGGATCAATCCGGGTGCGACAATCGCCGGCCATGCGATACGTGGTCCAGTGTGAGAATCATCCGCCCGTCCTACTCCTTCGGCGGCTTCGCGTCTTCCTCCAGGAGCTG
>JAQGHP010000306.1 GCA_028288775.1 Phycisphaerales bacterium
GGGAAGGACGGACCCCTGGTGTACCAGTTGTCGCGCTAGCGGCACGGCTGGGTAGCTATGTCCGGAACGGATAAACGCTGAAAGCATCTAAGCGTGAAGCCTATGCCAAGACGAGGGTTCCGTGGGGGCTTGTCCCCCGAGAGACCCCGGGAAGACCACCCGGTTGATAGGCCGGAGCTGTACAATGCGAAAGCATTTCAGGTTACCGGTACTAACGGTCGACAGCTTGGCCACTTTTACCGACCGCCGTCGGAGGAAGTTGTCAGTTGCCAGTTGTCAGTTGCCAGTGAGGAGACTCACCGGTGACGACCAACCAGGCGACCAGCGACTTCCAAACGACGACGAAAGGGCGAGAGTGATCAAGGACCAGAATTGACGCAAGAAGGCGTCCGATGACGATCGCGGAAGCTCAATAAACCAGAAAACCTCATCATCATTTGCAACTAAGCCCCCGCCGGAGCGGAAACGCCCCGGCGGGGAATCGTTGGTGGCCATACCGGCGGGGTCACACCCGTTCCCATCCCGAACACGGCCGTTAAGCCCGCCGGGCCGATGATACTGCTTCAGCGGGAAAGTAGGTCACCGCCAGCGTTAAACCAAAAACCCCCGGGTCTCGATAAGAGATCCCCGGGGGTTTTTGTTTGCGCTGGATTTTGGAATGAAGTGTTCTGGCTATAGTCGTTCAAACGGAGATTATGGGCACTACTCACGTCACAACTCAGTTAAGAACCCGAGCCCGTCGCGGTAAAAGCGCAGCGAGCGTTCAAGATCCTTGACGCCCAGCGTGATGAGGCTGATCCGGGATTCCATATCTGCTCCCGTGAAATCGCACTTGCGCTATCATCATGTCCCGGGGTTTTCCATTTTCCTCAATAGCTCCGCGACATACTCACGGACGCCGTCGTGCCCTCGTCGCAGCGCCGCCGTGTTCCCATGGCGATTAAAGAATTCGACGGCTTTGCGCGTATCGAACTGGTTGCGGGGCCCGGCGCCTTTGCGGTCGATGATCGAGGCGGAAGAGCCGGAGATTTCCTTCGCGAATTCCGCGGCCTGTTGCCAGTACATGTAGCCGTCCACCAGGTTGTAGAACTGCCCGGCGACCGCTTCATCGCCCACGGCCAGCGTCAGCGCGTCCGCCACGTCCTGCACGTGGGTGATCTTTCCGCCCTGGGGCGTGTCAATCGTGCCGCCTTTGCGCGCGGCGTCGATCAAATCGTACCACTGGGATCGGCGAAGGTCGGGGTCGATTCCGTAAACCGCCGCGGGCCGCCAGGCGCTGGTGTTCATGCCGTAGTGGGCGTGATACGCCTTGAGGTGCGGCTCGATCGAAGCCTTGTACGCGCCGTAGATCGAGCCGGGCCAGGTGGGGTGATTCTCGTCGAGTGATCGATCGGGCAATATTTCCTGATACACCGCCACGGAGCTGACGAAGATAAACTGCCCCGCGCCCGCAAGGCGGGCCGCTTCGAGCAGCCGCAGGGAACCCATCACGTTCCGCTCGAAGTTCACCATCGGCGATCTTCGGAGCGCTTCCCAATCGGCCGCGTTATGAATCACCGCGTCCACGCCCGCGACCAGCCCGGCGAGGGCCTGCGGTTCTGCCTGATCGCCGACGCGCCATTCTTCGACGAACGGTTCGAGCCGATCGCGCCGGGAGGTTTCCCGGACGAGCGCGCGGACGGTATGGCCCGCGCCATGCAGCGCGCGGGCGGTGTAATTGCCGATGAAACCGGACGCGCCGGTGAGTGCGACGAGCATGGGTGGATTGTATCGCGCGGATGCGGGAAGGGACGTGGGGAGTTTAACGGCGTGTTCGGCGGAGCCGAACCTACAAGACATTTGTGGCACAGCCGCCCTCGGCTGTGTCTTTGCTTTCCGCCTACGGCGGAATCACAGCCGGGGGCGGCTGTGCCACATCAAATCACAGTCGGGGCGGCTGTGCTACATATTGCTTTCTTCGACCGGAGTACCGGCCGAACGTCACGGAGTACCGTGACCATGGGCGGGCCGCCCATGCCACGGCAGAGGGGCGACCCATTCCCTTAATAAAGGCAGCGGGTACTCGACGCGAAAGAGAAACGACGGTCGAACCGGATTGCGTTACAGCGTAGTGCATTCGTCACGTCGCGGGCCGCAGATCCGCTTGCGGTGCGCATGCCTGTCCGTCCGTGCCGTGTTCTTCGCGCAACCTGGGGATGATCGCGGCGAATTTCTCCACCACGTAGTCGATCTCTTCGATCGTCGTGAACCGGCCGAGGCTAAAGCGGATCGCGCAATGCGCTCGCGCTTCGCCCAGGCCCATGGCCAGCAGGACGTGGCTTGCAGCGAGGCTGGCGCTCGTGCATGCCGAGCCAGAACTCACGGCGACGTCGTCGAGCGCGTTGAGCAGGGAAGTGCCGTCGACACCGGGGAATGACAAATTCGCGACGTGCGGCAGACGGTTCCTTTCGTCGCCGTTCACCGCGACCGGGTCGACTCGTTGCTTCAACGACGATTGCAATCGATCCCGCAGCGCCGAAAGGCGGAGTCGCTCGTTGACCAGCTCGTGGGCGGCGATTTCGCACGCCATTCCCAGGCCCACGATCCCCGGCACGTTGAGCGTGCCGGAGCGGAAGCCGCGTTCATGTGCGCCGCCGTCGAAGAGGGGGGCCATCCGCACGCGCGGGTTTTTCTTGCGGACGTACAGCGCGCCAGCGCCCTTGGGACCGTACAACTTGTGCGCGGAAAGGCTCAGCAGGTCGATGCCATCCGCCTGTACGTCGATGGGCAATTTGCCGACGGCCTGCGTGGCGTCCGTGTGAAAGATGACGCCGCGTTCTTTGCAGACTGCACCGATCTCGCGGATCGGCTGGACGGTACCGACCTCGTTATTGGCGTACATGATGGAGACGAGGACCGTGTCAGGTCGGATGGCGTCGGCTACCTGCTTCGCGCTGACGCGCCCGCCGGCGTCCACCGGCAGAACCGTCACGTCCCACCCTTGCGTCGCCAGGCGTTTGAACGGATCGAGCACGGCCTTGTGCTCGGTGGTCTGCGTGATGAAGTGCCGGCCCTTTTCCGCATACGCCTCGGCGACGCCCTTGATGGCGAGGTTGTTCCCTTCGGTCGCGCCGCTCGTCCAGATGATCTCGCGCGCGCCAAGACGTTCGTCCTGCTCGGCGTTGAGCAATGCGGCGACCTGGTTGCGGGCGTGAAGCACCGCCGCCTCGGCCTGCCGGCCGAAGGAGTGCGAGCGGCTCGCCGCGTTCCCGAAAACCTGCGTGAAGTACGGCGTCATCGCCTCGAAGACGCGCGGGTCAACCGGCGTGGTGGCGTTGTAGTCGAGATAGATCGGCAGCTTCATAACAGTAAGTGCAAAGTGCAGAATGCAGAGTGAAGACTTCTGAGAACGACGCTTCTTTACGCCTGGTACGAGCGACAGCGAGGCCCCGGATCGCTTAGGAGAGAACGTCCCTTCCCGTCGAATCCGGGGCCTCGCTTTCAGCTCGTACTCGGCGTGAATAAATCCGCTCGTGATTCGTCACTCGGCCTACCGCACTCTGCACTCTGCATTCTGCACTCTTCACTCTGCATTTACTTTCCCGACCATTTCCACCGGCACGTCGATCCGGCGGCCGGGGAGGATGATGTCGGCGAGTTTTACATCGTGTAAAAAGCGGACGAGGCGGAAGTGCAGCGCCTGCAGCGGCGCCTGCACCGCGCACCGGCCGCTGACGCGGCAGTCGTCGGCCTCGTCCAAGGTTTCGTGCTCGCAGCCCTCGGCCTCGGAGGCGCATTCGATCAAGCGGACGGGGCCTTCCAAAGCCAGAATCAGTTCGTGCAGAGACACCGCTGCCGGGTCCACGGCCAGTTGATATCCGCCTTTGGTTCCGCGAAGGCTTCGCACCACATCGTGGTGTTGGAGTTCCTTGAGGATGTTCATGAGCAGCGCCGCCGGGAGGCTTCGGGCCTCCGCGATCTCGCGCGCCGATGCGGTGCGCCCCGGCCTTTCGGCCAGGTACGCCAGCGCGATCAGCGCGTAATCGGTCTTTTTGCTCAGCGACAGCATGCCAAATCCCGCAAAGTCACCCAAATAACCGGCCCCGGAACATGGATCATACGACACGTTGCAAGGCAAATCCAAGACGCGAGATGGAAGGCGGCGTCCGGTGAGAAGGGTTCAGGGTTCAGGGTTCAGGAAATACGAATTCCCGCCTTCTACTGAACCCTGAACCCAGAACCGCCGCCCACGCCGCTTGACGCGGGGCGACAGGCCACGGACGATTAGTCGTCCCATGACTTTCCGCGCGATCACGGCCGTTGCCGCGGCGTTTGCCTTTGCTTGCATCGGACGCTGCGCGCTGGCGCAATCGGCGGACGGTCCTTCGCCCGGGTCCACCATCCGGGTATCGGTCCTGACCTTCGGCCCCGGCGACGAGGCCTGGGAGAAGTTCGGCCACAACGCCGTCCGCATCCAAATCGATGACTCCTACGTTCCCCCCGAATATCGCGACATCGCCTACAACTGGGGCTACTTCGATTTCAAACAGAAGAACTTTTACTTGAATTTCGTTCAGGGCCGCATGCGCTATGCGATGTACGGCGATCCGGGCGAAAAGACAATGGTGGGTTATCGAGACCAGCTCAACCGCAGCGTTTTCGAGCAGGAGTTGAACCTTACATCCGCCCAAAAACTCGCTCTCCAGCGGAAGCTGGTCCTGAATGACATGGACGCCAACCGCTTCTATTCCTACGACTATTACCGCGACAACTGCTCGACCCGCGTGCGGGATGCGGTGGACGAAATCATCGGCGGCAAGCTGGCCGCGATGTTCGATGGCGTGCCTTCGGGAACTACCTATCGCTTTCACACCCGCCGACTGATCGCCGAAACGCCCTGGCTGTACGTTGCGTTGCAGGGCGTGCTTGGGCATCCGGTGGATAAGCCGATCTCGCAATGGGACGAGATGTTCCTCCCTATGAAACTGCATGACCGCTTGAACGAAGTGAAGGTCGTGATCGACGGGAAGGAAGTACCGTTGGTGAAAGCCGACAATTCGTGGTTCGTCAGCAACCGCCCGGCGAGCCCGCTGCGCCCGCCGATGACGGTGCCGTGGTTCCTGGGCGCGGGGATCGTTTTGGCGGGCGCGCTCGTCGCACTGGGCCGCGTGGCCCGGCGGCATTGGGCCGCGCGCGCGGGTCTCATTTTGCTCTCGGTGCCGTGGACGGCTTTGATGGGCCTGGGCGGCACGTTCATCGTCTGGGCATGGTTCTTTACGGATCATCGGGTTGCCGGCCGAAATGAGAACGCCCTGCACGTCAGTCTGTTGGCGCTGCCGCTGGTGGTGCTGATGCCGATGCTTGCCATGGGCCGTCGGCGAGGGGCCGGCGTTGCGCGATGGCTGACGATTGCAATCGTGGCGCTGTCGTTGCTCGGAACGGTCCTCAAAGTGCTGCCGGGCTTTTATCAGGTGAACTGGGACATCATTGCCCTGTGCCTGCCGGTGAACGCGGCGATGGCGTATGTGGCGTGGAAGTTGTCCCGAGCGGTTTTGGCGAAGGCCGCCGATCCGGTTCCCGCGACATCCGGACGCGAGGCGGTACCCGCAGTTGCCAAGCCGGCGGGTGGCAAACGCCGACGAGGAGAGTTCAAGGGTTGAACCTTCTAACGAACGGTGGGCGAGTACGCCCACCCTACATGGTTCGGATTCCCGGCGCAACTCGACGTTCCGCCCCTCACCCCAGCCCTCTCCCCCGGGTACGAGGGAGAGGGAGTCAGGCGGAGCTTCGCTCCGACTGGGCCGGCACGGCCCGGCTCCGAAAATATAAGACATATTTAACGGGTCGTACTAAACGCGTGCGTCTGCTTACTTGTGGTGCAGCCTTTCAGGCTGCAAATGCAGGCTGAAAGCCTGCACCACAAAATTACGATTCGCGCATGGTCATTTAGTAGCGCCGGTTCTCGCGATTCGAATGATTCGCAACTGTGTGTAATGCGGCGGATGAATTTCGTCCGATAATGTCGTTACCCATGCGACCGCACCGAACCCTCCTCGTCATTCCCATGCTCCTGTGCTTTGTCGGCTGCTCGTCCGGGCCGCGCGACGCGGACCCTAACAGCAAAGGCAAGATCACCCGCGCGCCCAAGGACCCGCCGCCTTACCCGCGGGAAAAGCCCGTACCGCTCGACCCGGCCCTCGCGGCCACCGCCCGCAAGGAGCTCGGCGACGCGCTGCGCGTCGCCGACCCGGTCGTCCGCATTCATGCCCTCGAAGCCATTCGCCTCACCACTGGCAATGAGCACAAGGCCGACATCATCCGATGCCTCTCCGATCCCGAGGCGGTCGTGCGCTTTGCCGCGGCGCTGGCGGCGGGGGAGTTGCGCCTGCACGAAGCCCATGACGCGCTCCTCGCCATCGCCGAGGATCGCAGCGAAAACGTGCGCGTCGCCGTCCGGTTCGCCCTGCACCGCATCGGCGACACGCACCTCAGCCATCAACTTGAGAAATTGGCGCAGGACCCCAACCCCGTCGTGCGCACCCACACTGCCCTGGTACTGGGGCTCATCGGCGAGCCCAGCGCGCTGGGCCTCCTCCGGGTCATGCGGCGCGATCACGACGCCACCGTCCGCCAGCAGGCCGCGGAGTCGATGTGGCGGCTGCACGATGACGACGCGCTCAAGGACCTCGTCGGCCTGACCGTCAGCAAGTATTACGACGATCAGATGTTCGCCATGCTCGCCCTCGCCGCCCCGCGCGACACCCGCATCCGCCAGTACCTTCGCGGCGGATTGATCGCCGAGTCCGATGGGAAAAACACGATCAACGAAGTCCCCCTCGCCGCCGCCCGCGGAATGGGAATGCTCGGCTCCGACGAAGGCTACGGCGTCGCGCTGCAAGGCGCGCAAAGCCCCGATTTCCGCTCGCGCGTACTCGCGGCGTTCGCCTTCGGCGCGATCGGACGGTCCGACTCGCAAGGCGTGCTGGGTAAGCTTTTGAAAGACCAGGACCCGAACGTCCGCATCGCCGCGGCCGCGGGAATATTGGAATTGAAGGCGCCTTCCTAATAACCGTGCGCGATTTGTCTTTTGTAGTGCAGGCTTTCAGCCTGCAAATGCAGCCTAAAAGGCTGCGCCGTAAGTGCGGGATACATCGCGGCCGGGCGCTTCGCCCCGCGAACCTACCTATCGCTTAAAACTTGACAGCCCCAGCCGTGAAGTTAGGATACCTTACGCGGAAAAACAGGTACGGCGCACCGAGTCGCCAGTTCTCAAGCCCGCCGGGATCGACATCATTGACGGACACCTGCGTCCAAGGAGCCCACCGTGAGCGCACTGACTAAAGTATTCGTAGTCCTCCTCGTGGTCCTATCACTGCTGCTTTCGGCAGGCATGATCGTTTTCGTCAATCACATTGAAGATCACCGCGCGGTCGCCGATAAGGTCAAGATCGATCTCAACGCCGCGAAGGCCGAAAACAGCGCGCTCAAGGGCGAGGCTGTCACCGCCCATGCCCAGCAGCAAGCCGCCCAGGTGGACTTGACCAACACGGTCAAGTCCCGCGACGACACGATCGCGGCCTCACAGGCCGCCATTACGCAGCGCGACGCCGAGATCGCCGGCTACAAGAGCACGA
>JAQGHP010000494.1 GCA_028288775.1 Phycisphaerales bacterium
GATCGTAACGCGCCGGGCCAGCGCTGTCCGCTTATTTGGTCTTGCTGCCGGTGGGGTTTGCCTTGCCGTCCGAGTCACCCCGAACGCGGTGCGCTCTTACCGCACCATTTCACCCTTACTGGAGGAAGTTGCTGGTTGCTGGTTGTTAGTTGCTGGTAAAGGCAGAAGGCGACGTTCTGCTTCATTCCTTCCCTAGCAACCAGCAACTAGCAACCAGCAACTTCCCCCAGCGGTTTCTTTTCTGTTGCACTTTCCGTCGGATTGCTCCGCCTTGATGTTATCAAGCACCGTGCCCTGGGATTGGCCTTGTGGCCAGCCCCGGCAGTTCGGACTTTCCTCACCCGGGGCGAAAAATCGCGTCCGGGCGCGGTCGCCGCATCCACCGCTGCCGATATAAGAGTATACACGAAAACGGGTCGCGAAGTTCAAGTGCGGGCTCAACCGATTCCTTGGCGAGCTTGTCTGAAGCGTGCGAGCGGCCTGTGGGGTTCTTTACAATGCTACGCCGTCGGATATACCCGAGGTGCTTGCGCGGATCGGGCGTTTCTCTGGAACCAGCCGTGCCCGGCGATGTGGAGACTGTAAGCCATGGCAACCGACCTCCTGGGCAATGTCCCCCTCTTTTCCAAGCTCCCGGAGATCAACCGCATCGAGCTTACCGACCTGCTGCGCGCCCGCGAATATGCGGCCAACCATCCGGTGGTCTGGATCGGCGAGCAGGGCGATGAGTTTTATGTCGTCCAGAGCGGCAAGGTCACCATTACCTGCCCGGATGAGAGCGGCAAGGAAGTTACCCTCGCCACGATGGGGCCGGGACATTTTTTTGGCGAGCTTTCGCTGCTCGATGGCGGCCCGCGCACGGCCACGGTGCGCACACTCGCCGATACCACGCTGTTAGTGCTCGGCCGGGACGATTTCCTTCGATTCCTTCAAAGACACCCCCTCGTGGCCATTCATATGCTGACGGTCCTGGGGCAGCGTCAGCGGGAAACGCTCGATAAAATCCGGGGTATCAAGAACGTCAACGAGGCGGTAGCGGAGAGCAGCACCCGTTGGCAGATGATCGTTGAGGCAATCGCCAACGTCACGGCCACCCAGTGGTTCGTACTAGGCAATCTGCTCATGTTTGGCTCGTGGATCGTAATTAATGTGATACTGCAGAAGATGGGCAGGCATACGTTTGATGAACCGCCGTCGTTTAGCTTGCTAGGGTTTATCATCACGATGGAGGCGTTGTTCATCTCGTTGTTCGTGTTGATCAGCCAGTCGCACCAGGGCGTGCGGGACCGGATCCGTGCTGATTTGGATTATCAGGTGAACTTGAAGGCCCACCAGGAAGTGATGCAATTGCACCAAAAGGTCGATCGGATGCAGACGGTGCTCACGCAAACCGGCGGCTTACGGCAGCCGGCGCTGGCAGGCGGGGCTGGTGGGCAGGGTAATCAGGAAGCTGCGGAAGAGGCTGACGCGGGTTGACGGCCCCGGCCGCTGGCGAATACGATCTTGGTTCTGTCCGATGGGCGTAGGAACGCAGCGGCTATTCGTACGTGGGAACACTTTGTATGCAGCCAAAGCAGGCCGCGAAGGGGACAATGTCGAAGTCGGCTGCGAAGCCGGCCAAGCCCCCGATGCCTCCACCGCCTCCGGAGGGGGCGGAGGCGCTCAAGCCCGCTGCCTTGGGCCGCTCCAGTGATGAAGACCTGATGCGCCGCACGCAGCAGGGGGACAAGCAGGCGTTCTCACTTCTTTACGAACGGTACAGCGCTTCGGTCCTCAGTTACCTGTACCGGATGCTCGGGAACGTCGAAGATGTGGAATCGATCGGGCAGGAAGTATTTTTGCGGGCGTTTCGGTTTGCCGCGACCTATCAGTACCCGCATAAGTTTTCGACCTGGCTATTTACGATCACCCGCAATTTGGCGATCAACCAATCCCGCCGACGCAAGCGCAGCCCGATCCGCAATATCACTGAGTTGAACCTGGAAGGGATCGATATGAGCGGCGACCCGTACCAGGTCGCCGCCCGCGCCACGGATGATCTGGAAAAGCAGGAAGAAATCGCCCGCGTGCTTAAGGCGCTGGACACGTTGCCGACGGATCAGAAGGAAGTGATCGTGCTGGGCGTGTTCCAGGATTTGTCGTACGCGGAAATGGAAGAGATCACGGGGACGAAGGCCGTGACCCTCCGCTCGCGGATGTTCCACGGGCTCAAGCGCCTCGGGCGCACCGTCGGAGGAGGAGAAGGGGAAGAGGGAAGTGAGTGAAGAGGGGAAGTGCAGAATGCAGAATGCAGAATTAAGTAGGCGGTAGGCACAGTGCAGCGAATGCAAAGTGCAAAACGAAAATTGAGCGAGCCGGAGAATGCCGCGAATGTCTTCGAACCTTTGAACTTTGAACCCTTAAACCTTGAACCCCTCCATGCCCCCGATTGAAGCTGATCCGTTTTTCGTGCTGTTGACGGACGCGCTGCGCGCGGGGCCGGGGAGCCCGGCGTGGCACCAGGCCGTCACCCAGCTTCGCGAGCAGGGGGCGCAGGGGAGCGATGAGTACAAGCTGCTGATCGCGGCCCGGGAGACGTTAGAAGGCGGGAAGGAATACCGCGCCGTGCGGGCGGGGCCGGACTTTACGCGCAAGCTCATGCAGGGAGTCGAGGCGGAGCCCGCGGGGGGCACGCGGCGAAGCATCCCGACGGCAACCCTCATCGCCATCCTCGGCGGCATCGTGGTACTAGCCGCATTGGGCTACGTGGGATATCGGATGACGCAGCCCGCGCCCGGCGGGCAGGTCGCCATCGACGATTTGCAGAACAAGGCCAACCGATTTTTTGACACGGCTGCCACTGCCACGTTTGCCGGATCGATCCCCGATGGCTGGAACAAGATCGGGGCGTTGCCGCTGGATGTTTCGGACGGATTGCGACTCGCGCCGATGCCGGATTCCGCGGCGAAGGCGAAGGGGGGCGGCGCGGCGTGGGGCGGGTCGATGCCGGCGGACCAGCCGTTCGCGGTGGAAGTTCTCGTCCGATCGATCGAGCCGGAGAGCGCCGTGCTTCTTGAGGCGTTCGTCTCCGCGGACCCGAAATTCGCCGCCGACACGGGCACCACCTCCCACGATCTGGTCTGGCAGCTTCAAGGCCATTCTCAGCACGTGATGCTGAGCGGCAGCGGACAGCAATTCGCCCAGCCGGCGCCCGCCTTCGCAGCGGGCGGCAGCGTGCGCCTGGTCATCGACCGCGACGTCGCGATCATCGAAGCCGCCGGGCCCGACAAGAAATGGTACCGCCTGTGGGCCGGCCCCCACGAGCTCGGCGCGGCCCCGCGATCGGTGGGCGTACGCTTCCTCCGCACCGGCCCTGCCGCGGCGGCGCCCGCGATTGTCGTGCAGCAGGTCAAGGTCACGACGTCGGCAGCGAAGTAGTCCGACGGACCTAAAAACGCGCCGTAAGTTTTCGGAGCCGGGGCGTGTCGACCACTTCGACTGCGCTCAGTGCAGGCCGGTCGGGCCGAAGGCCCGCAGGATCAGTATGATCGAAAAGACGCGCATGCCCGTCTCCGCATCCATCGACTCCGGCTCCACATCGGTCGCGGCGTACTCCGACGTCGAGGCGGCCAAGTTTCTGGGCGACACCTGTCACCAGCTTCGCGGCGAGCTGCGCAAGCTGATCGTCGGGCAGGACAGCGTCATCGACGAAATCCTCATCGCGGTCTTCGCGCGCGGGCACTGCATCATGCAGGGCGTGCCGGGGCTGGCCAAAACCATGCTCGTCTCCACGCTCGCGCAGGCGATGGACATGAGCTTCCACCGCATTCAGTTCACACCCGACCTGATGCCCTCCGACATCACCGGCACGGACGTTTTGCAGGAAGACCCCGAGACCGGCCGTCGGCGGTTTGAGTTCCTCCCCGGGCCGATCTTCGCCAACCTCATTCTCGCCGACGAGATCAACCGCACGCCGCCGAAAACACAGGCGGCGCTGCTACAGGCCATGCAGGAGAACCAGGTGACGGCGGGTAGCCGCACGCTGGATTTGCCCGTGCCGTTTTTCGTGCTCGCCACGCAAAACCCCATCGAGCAGGAGGGCACATACCCGCTGCCCGAGGCGCAGCTCGACCGGTTCATGTTCATGGTGATGGTGCATTATCCCAAGCGCGAGGAAGAGCTCGAGGTGCTGAAGCGCACGACGGTGCTGGAGCCACCGCGGATCAAAAAGATTATCAATGCCAAGCGCATCCTCGAGCTTCAAGACATCGTGCGGCGAGTCCCGGTCGGCGACCACGTCTACACCTTCACGCTGGACCTCATCCGCGCCACGCGCCCCAACGAACCCGGCGCAAGCGACTTCGTCCGCCACTGGCTAAGCTGGGGCGCCGGGCCGCGGGCCGGGCAGAACATGATTTTGGCGGCCAAGGCCCGCGCGCTAATGAAAGGCCGGCTGTATGTGACGCTGGAAGACGTGGAGGCGGTAGCCGCCCCCGTGTTGCGGCATCGGCTGGTCCCGAATTTTAACGCCGAGGCGGAGGGGATTTCGGTGGAGCAGATTGTGGAGAAGATCATTACGCTTATTCCGCGGGGGAAGGGCGAGCGGTTGTTGTGAATAGGGGTGAAGAGTAAAGGGTAAAGAGTAAAAGTGCTCATGGGTCAACGAAGCGTTTTCCCAGTGGATCCCCGAAATTCGTTGCTTATCGCGTGCGGAACATCGTACAATTGCGCGGATTGGGCAATTTCGTATGACAGCACTTCCACTATTTGATCTGATGGCGGCTTCTGCAGAGCCTAAAGCGCGCCTCCACGAGATCGCCGAGAAGATCGTGGCATCCGCCATCAAGGGCTTTGAGCAAATTCAAGAACTGGACGAAACCTGCGTTTCGTCTGCCGCACCGGGCGACGATGCCTTTGACACGGAGGCCGCGGTCGTGCTGCGGCTCATGTACGAGGAACGCGCCCAGGAAGCCGAGCGGATTCTTAGCCGAGTTGCCCGACTGGAGCGTGCGGGGCGGAACGTCGAAGGGGCGGATGCGCTGCGCGACTGGCATGGACGGACGATGGCGATGCTGAGCGTTTCGCTCGAAGACATCGCACGCGGAATGGAACAATCGAAACAGGGCAACGTCGTGATGGCGGGGGAAATCCGCGATGAGCTTCAGTCTCGCCTTCACCGCTGATGCCCGCGCTGGGCTCGGGCGGCTCGAACCACTTCTACAAGAAGACGTCCTTGATACGATCGACGAGATCGCCCGCCGTCCAATGGTGATAAAGCGGCAAAGTGCTGGAAGCACGGCGGTGCTCGACATCGTTCGTGAGCGGGACGGAATTCGGCACTATGTCTTTGTCACCGTTTGCTTGAATGTGCAAGCAAAGAGGGTGGATATCCTGGGAGTCGGACATCATTCGAGGACGCTCGGCACTTAGTCGAGCAGATCGTGGAGAAGGGGAGCGACTGCTGTAGCTTGAACGCCCGCACTCACCGCATCGATCCAATCCGCCGCATAATCCATCGCAATCCCGCGAGCCATAAGGCGAACCAGCAAAACACGAGTAGACCCGTGGGCCAGGGCTTTCGAAATCGAGTGCCTGACCAATTGTTGCTGCCATCTCGAAAGTGGGAGTGGATGTTTCCGCTACTGCTTTCGCCCCAAGTGCCGCCGGCGCTGCGAGGCTGCTCCCGTAACGAGAGGAGCAGTTCCGCGGCTTCCATTGCGGTGCTCGGGTTCGTGGTATCGACACCCGCGGCCTTCATCCAGACAAGCAGTGCCTGCGTGTCGACGGGCCCGGTCGACTGTACGGTGGTACCCTGAATGGTCTTGTAGCTGTATGCACCCGTCTGCAAATTCATGGTGAGAAGACTGCTCCGACCCTGGAGCGTCACCAATTCGGTAGTAGCATCGGAGGGGAGAAAACCCACGGACGGCACGGCATCGATCCGGACGATCGTTGAAGCATTCACCAAGAGAGTGAGATAGGTTCCGGACGTCGGCGTCTGCAGGGACGCGGTATGTGTGACGCGCGACCATCGGGGCAGGGCGTCCTCTATGACCCCGGTGGCCCAGGCGGCCACCGGCAATAGGAGAATGGTCCAGAGGATGCTCAGAATCGTCGTCGAAACCCACGCCGGTTGCCTCGCATGGCCCGTATCAATGCCGACTTCCCGCAAGTCGCTCCCGCACTCGGGACATATGAACGTGGCGATGCCGCGCACGATGTAGCCGCATTGCCCACAGCGGGGTTCCCTGCCGATCACCACCGGCGGCCTTGCCGCCCATTTGCGATGCACCACGCCAAGCGTCACTCCCGCGAGCGCCGCGATGCAGAGAGCGCCAATGAACAAGACAATGCCTTCGGCCATATGGGAACTACTCGATGGAGCTGCGCAGGAGTTCAGGTTACCGAAATGGATCCACCCCGTTTAGGAAGTTGAGCGTGTGTCTCCGGGCCAGTGCTCACGCCAGCACGCCCGTCACCACATTCCCCGACACGTCCGTCAGGCGGAAGTCTCTTCCCGCGTGGCGGTATGTCAACTTCGTATGATCGAAGCCGAGCAGGTGCAGGATGGTCGCGTGGAAGTCGTGGACGTGGACGGGGTTCTCGGCGGGCTTGTCGCCGTAGTCGTCGCTGGTGCCGTGGACGGTTCCGGCTTTTACGCCGGCGCCCGCTAGCCAGCTTGCATAGCACGCGGCGTGGTGGCTTCGGCCCAGCGGGGCGTCCGTTGTGGGGGTGCGGCCGAATTCTGTCGTCCAGACGACGAGCGTGTCTTCGAGCATTCCCCTGGATTTGAGGTCTTTTAGGAGGCCGGCGATCGGCTGGTCCACGTTCTTGGCCAGGCCGGCGTGGTCCTTCATGTTGCTGTGGCTGTCCCAGTTGGTGTTGGAGCCGGTGTCGATCAATTCGACGAAGCGCACGCCGCGTTCAACGAGTCGGCGGGCCATGAGGCATTGCCAGGCGAAGCCCTTGGTGCTGCCGCGTTCGAGACCGTAGAGGGCGAGCGTCGCGTCGGATTCACCATTCAGATCCAGCACATCGGGCATGGTCATCTGCATGCCGAAGGCGGTTTCGTAGCTCTTGATGCGGGCGGCGAGGGCGGGGTTGTTCAGGTGGGATTGCTGGTGCCGCTGGTTGAATTGTGCGAGGAGGCCCAGTTCCATCTCCTGCACCTGCGCGGAGGGGGCGCGGCGGGCAAGATCTGGGATCGGTTCAGCGCCGGCCAGCACGCGCGTGCCCTGGTGGCAGCCGGGGAGGAAATCGCTCGACCACACTTGGCTTCCCGCGTAGGGCAGGAAGGGGGCCAGCACCACGAACGATGGAAGATTCTGGTTGATCGTCCCGAGCCCGTAGCTCACCCACGACCCGATTGACGGGCGGGCGACCGTCACCGATCCGGTGTGAATTCCGAGCGTGGCCTGGAAATGGTCGTTGTGGTCTCCATGCATGGAGCGGATCAGGCAGACGTCGTCCATGCAGTCGCGGACGTGGGGGAAGAGATCGGAAACCTGGGTCCCACACTTGCCGCCGGGCTTGAAGTCCCAGCCCGGCCGCAGGTAGGGCTTGGCGCCCGGACGATTGGAAGAGAGCTTTCCGGCGTCGGCAAAGAGCCGGGCCTTGGGGTCGAAGGAATCGACGTGCGACACCCCGCCGCTCATGTAGAGGAAGATGACGCTCTTGGCCCTCGCGGCAAACTGCGGCAGCCTTGGCGCGAGGGGATTGACGTCTTCCGCGCCCAGCGCCTCGGGCCCGAGAAGCGATTGCAAGATCCCCGGCAAAAGGATGGACCCAGCCGCCAGGGAGCGGATCATCGAGCGGCGCGAAGCGCCGAGGGGGTTGGTGTGCATGGCTATCAGGATTATTCGCGATGGCCGCGGACGTTGCGGCTATCTGGCCAGCGGCAGCATGACGGTGAATTGTGCGCCGCGACCCTCGCCCTCGCTGTGGGCCTGCACCGTCCCGCCGTGCAGCGAAACGATGTGGCGCACGATGGATAGTCCCAGCCCCAAGCCGCCGTGCTTGCGCGTGGTGGAAGTGTCGGCTTGTGTGAAACGGTCGAAGAGGTGGGGGAGGAATTCGGGGCTGATTCCGCCGCCGGTGTCGGTGATTTCAAGGCGCGCGTGACTTTCGTCGCGGGTGAGTGCGACGTGTACGCGCCCGCCGGCGTGGGTGAATTTCACGGCGTTGGAGAGCAAGTTGCTCACGACCTGGCGAAGGCGGGTGGGATCGCCAGTGACAACGGCCCGGCAGCATTGTGTGTCCAGGGCGACCTCCTTTGCATGGGCCGCGGGCTGGAATGCATCGACCGCGGACTCGATTACGTCCGCCAGCTCCACCGGATTTTCTTCAACCCCCATCTTCCCGTGAAACGCCTGCGAAGCGTCGAGGAGATCGTTCACGAGGCGCGACTGGTCCTCGGCGCACCGGACGATGTTTTCGATCGCCGCCCGGCTCTTTGCCTCGTCGAGCTGTCCGGCGCGGAGCATCTTGGACCAGAGCAGGACAGCGCCCATCGGCGTTCGCAGCTCGTGGGTGATCGTCGCGAGAAAGTCGTCCTTGGCCTTGTTTGCCTCCTCCGCGGCCTCTTTGGCGGCCCGCATCTGCTCTTCCGCCTTCTTGAGGTCCGCGATGTCCCAGAACGCGCCGATGCTTCCTCGGGGCTTTCCGTGCTCGTCGAAGAGGGGGGCGGTGTTCCCGAGCACCTTCACGACCCGCCCGTCGGCGCGCACCAGGTCCAGTTCGACGTTCGTCACCGCCGCCCCGGTCGCTGCCGCGACCTGCATTGGCAGTTCTTCCGGCGCAAGCTCGCGCCCGTCTCGTCGGCAGGTGTAATTTGCCGCCCACTCGCCCTCGGGAGCGTTCTTCGACGCATTCGCACCTTCGGGAATCCCCAGCATTTCGGCGAAGGCGCGATTCGCCCGCATGTGCCGGCATTCGGGATCATCGGCGATTCCGATCCCAATCGGCACTACATTAAACAACGCCTCCAATTCCGAAAGCCGGCGCTCGAGGCCCTCGTTCAGTCGCCGCATTTCCTCGCTCACCGCCTCGGCGGCCTCCTTGGACGCCCGCAGTTCCTCCGCCTTCTTGAACTCCGTAATGTCGCGGGCGATTCCAATGAGCCCGATGACATTTCCCTGCCGGTCACGGTAGGGGGCCTTGGTGGACATGTAGACCCGCGTAACGCCGGCGACGGTGAGGTTCTCCTCGGTCGTTTCAACGCGTCCCTTTTCCATGATCCGCCGATCAAGCGCCATCAGCATGCGCGCATCCTGCGGATCGAACACCGCGGTGTCGTCCTTCCCGATCACCTCTGCCGCGGGGTGCCCGACGAAGCGGGCTGCCGCCTCATTAAATAGCATATACTTGCCCTGCCTGTCCTTCACGAACACGGCATCGGTCGTGCCATCCGCGACGGCGCGGAGCAGATCACCCGTTTGATGGATTTCCTGCTCGGCCAGCTTGCGCTGCGTGATGTCGCGGACGATGCCCAGGAAAATCCTCCGGCTGCCGGGCTCGACGGGAACCACCTCGCTGACCGACAGGTCCACGGGGAACGTGCTGCCGTCCTTCCGCAGGCCGACTGCC
>JAQGHP010000506.1 GCA_028288775.1 Phycisphaerales bacterium
TCCCGAAAGTGGAGGCCGGGAAATAGAATCCCGAAATCCGAATCCCCGAAACCCGAATCAAATCCGAATGACGAAATCCGAAGTCTGGGGGAGCCACGAATCACACGAATGAATTCAGTCTTATTCGTGTTCATTCGTGTGATTCGTGGCTCAAGTCCTACTCGCCTCTTCGGTAAGGGCTCCCTTTCGGATTTGGGATTTCGTCATTCGGATTTGATTCGGGTTTCGGGGTTCGGATTTCGGGATTCAAACTTCGGTTTTAACCACTACGACCTCCGTCGTGATTTGTCTGCCCGCTTACCAACCGATACACTGCGCCGAGGTCCATCTGTGGAGCGACTGCCGATATGATTGATAAGATTTTCAAAGCCTACGACGTTCGCGCCGTGTACCCGAATCCGCTCAATGAGGAAGACGCCTGGAAGGTGGGGCACGCGACGGCGCAATTCCTAAAGCGCAGCCGACAGAATTTGGCGCCCGAGCACCGGGTGAAGCAGGAGAACACGGTCGTCATCGGGCGCGACATGCGGCCAAGCTCGCCAGAATTGGCGCGGGCGCTAACCGATGGCCTGCGGTCGGTCGGGATGGACGTGATCGACGTCGGCATGGTCGACACCTCGTTCATCTACTTCGCCATCAACCACCTCGATTCCGTCGGCGGCGTCATGGTCACCGCGTCGCACAATCCGATTCAGTACAACGGCTTCAAAATCTCCGGCCCCAAGGCCAAGCCCATCGGGGCGGCGAGCGGCCTCGATGACATCCGGCGGATCGCCACCACCCTCCGCGTCGGCCAGACGGGCCTCAAGGGCACCTTCAAGGAACTCGACCTCTGGTCGGCGTACCGCAGCCACGTGCTTCAATTCCTGGACCTCAAGCGGCCACTGAAAGTGGTCGTGGACGCCAGCAACGGCATGGCCGGGAAGATGGTGCCCGCGGTGTTCGACAACGTGCCCAACCTCCAGATCGTCCCGCTGCTTTTCGAGATCACCGGCAGCTTCGTCCATGAGCCCAACCCGCTCGTCGATTCCAACCTCGACATGCTCAAGGCGCGGATCGCCGAGGAAAAGCCGGACATGGGCGTCTGCTTCGACGGCGACGCCGACCGCTGTTTCTTCGCGGACGAATCGGGCAAGACCATCGGCTGCGACCTGGTCACCGCCATCCTCGCCGCCGACTTCCTGCGCCATCCCGAGAACAAAGGCGCGACGATCGTCTACGACCTGCGCTCCAGCCATGTGGTCGCGGACGAGGTGCGTGCCGCCGGGGGTGAGCCCCGGCGAGAGCGGGTGGGGCACGCGTTCATTAAGAAGACCATGGCAGAGACGAAAGCCGTTTTCGGCGGGGAGCTTTCGGGACACTTCTACTTCCGCGACAATTTCTTCGCCGACTCCGGCGCGATCGCTTTCGCCCGATTGCTGTCGATTCTGTCGGCCCAGTCAGGCCCGATCAGCGGGCTGGTTGCGCCACTCACGCGTTACAGCCAGACGGGGGAGATCAACTTTCAGGTCGAGGACAAGGAAGCAAAGATCCGCGAGCTTGCGGATGCGTATAAGAAGGCACACACCGACTATCTGGACGGCGTCACGATCGACCTGGGGCCCTGGTGGTTCAACGTTCGCAAGAGCAACACCGAACCAATGCTGCGGCTGAACCTCGAAGCGCAGTCGCCCGCCCTGCGCGATGAAAAGCTCAAGGAGCTCAAACGCTTCCTGGGCGAACCCGTTCACGGGCACTAGGCCGCGCACTTTGTACGCGGCCTTATCATCACGTTAATCTGATATTTTTCATGTCGTAACATCTCCTTCGCACGCCGCTCACGTTCATCGCGATAGTCACCCGCTTCCTAACAGGGAGCTGGGTACATGGCACAGGGTTGTGCTTCGAATAAGAGTTATGGCCGTCCGACCGCGGGGATTGGGATTCGTTCCGTTCGCGCAGGGTTTACGCTCGTCGAGCTTCTCGTCGTGATTGGGATCATCGCGCTGTTGATCAGCATCCTATTGCCCGTCCTTGGCAAGGCGCGCGAGGCGGCGAAGGAAGTGATGTGCGAGAGCAACATCCGGCAGATCGGCCTCGGTTTTATCATGTATACCGATGCGAATAAGGGCGTCATTCCCGGCGACGGGGGCGATGGGACGTTCACCAGTGCCATCACTACATGCACCGGCCCGAATGGTCTGCCGCTCAATCTCACTTGGGATCACACGTCGCTCTGGTGGAACGCCATCCCGCCGTATATTGGGCAGAAGCCGTATTATGACATGCAGACCGGTTACATGGCCCACCGGATTGGGCTTGACGGAATCAATGACCGGTCGGTGTGGGTATGTCCCTCGGTTATCGCAGTGGTTGCGGCTCCGACAGACACGGGCATAACGGTTGTCGATAACTTCATGATGCTCAATGGCGCACCGGCGGGGCAGAACGGGGCCGGCAACGAGAAACGCCCCGTCTGCATCTCCTACGTGCTCAACTCCAAGCTGAATGCCACGCAATCCGTCGAAAAGCTGACGCAGCTCAAGAATAGCTCCATGGTCGCCTTGATCGTGGAAAAGCGAATGTCGCCCAACGAAATTCCCGCCTCGGATTCTTACCACGACCAGCTTTATCAGAAAAATCTCGGCCAGCTCAAGGCAGAGCACAAGCGGTTTACGTCTCGCCATCGCAACCATACCGGCGGGTTCTGCTGCTTCGCCGATGGGCACGTGGGCTTTCTCAGCCTCGATGAAATCAACTTCCCGTACTTCGGGTCCGACTACAACAATCCCACCAAGGCGATCTGGGACCCATTCGGCCCGGCGAGTTAGCCGCGGTGATTGGCGCTGCATCGCCCGGTGAAATCGCAATAATGCGTGCGATGACGACCGCGGAAGTTCAGCAATCCCTCGACGCCGCACTCGGGTTTCATCAGGCGGGCAAGCTCCCACAGGCCGAGTCGCTGTATCGTAAAGTTCTTGCCGCTCATCCCGATCATCCGCATGCCTTGCAATACCTGGGGATGATCGCACTCCAATCCGGCCACCCGGCCGCGGCGGTTGACCTTCTTAGCCAGGCCGCCGGACTTCTTCCCGATCCCGCCGATTGCCGTTGCAACCTCGGCGTGGCGCTCGCGTCCACAGGTCGGATCAATGACGCCATCGCGGCGTACCGGGACGCGCTGGCGCTCCGGCCTCAATTTCCCGAAGCTCTCGTTAATCTTGCCGGCGCGCTGCAGCAATCGGGCCGGCCGGATCAGGCGATCGAATGCTGCCGGCAGGCCATCGCCATTCGCCCGGACTATCCCGACGCGCACAACAATCTTGGCAATGCCCTACGGGACACGGCGCAGCCTTCCGACGCGATCGCCGCTTACCGGCAGGCGGTCGCTCTACGGCCTGCCTATCCCGAGGCGTGGAACAATCTGGGCAACGCATTGACCGAGGCCGATTCCTATGACGAAGCGATCCTGGCGTGCGAGAAGGCGGTCGCTCTACGTCCCACGTTTCCCGAGGCGCTGAACAACCTTGCCATCGCGCTGAAAAAGAGCGGGCGGCTCGACGAGGCAGTCGCAGCATGCCGGCGGGCGATCGCGCTGCAGCCGGCCCTGGCCGATGTATGGGTCAACCTGGGCAACCTTCTGCAGCGGCAAGGTTACATCGAAGAATCCCTCGCCGCCTATCGGCGGGCGATCTCCCTGCGGCCCGACCTGGCCATTGCCCACGTCTACCGCGGCTTCGTTCTCCTCTTGAAGGGCGATTTCCCCGAAGGCTGGCGCGAGTTCGAATGGCGATGGCAGACAAACGAATTCCGCAATCGCCAACGCGATTTCGCCCAGCCGTGCTGGGACGGGAGCGAGCTCCACGGAAAATGCATCCTCGTCCACGCCGAGGGCGGGCTTGGCGATGCGATTCAGTTCGTCCGCTACCTTCCCGAAATTGCCCGCCGCGGCGGCCGTGTGGCACTCGAAGCCACGTCGCAGCTTCGAAAACTCTTCGCAAATCTGCCCGACATCAGCGAATTCGTGGAAACCGGTGAACCATTGCCGCAGTTCGATGTGCATTGCCCGATGATGAGCCTCCCGCGAATTCTGGATACGCGCCTCGCTACGATCCCGGCGCGAACGCCTTATCTATTGCCCGATCCCTCGCTCGCCCGCGCTTGGAACGATCGGCTCTCGAATGGAATCGAAGGGCTGAAGGTCGGACTCGTCTGGGCCGGGCGCACAATCCCGGACCCCGGCCGCTCGATACCGTTGGAGATGCTCGCGCCACTGGGCCAGGTCCCGCGGACATGGTTTTGCAGTTTGCAGCGGTACGAGTCGCCGGGGAAAACGCCCGCGCCTCCGCCGGGTTTGACATTCGCGGATTGGACCGCCGATCTGGAAGACCTGGCCGACACCGCGGCGTTGATTTCCTGCCTCGACCTCGTCATCACCGTCGATACCGCCGTCGCGCACCTCGCCGGGGCGATGGGCAAGCGGGTGTGGGTCTTGCTCCAATTTGCCCCGGACTGGCGCTGGCTGCTGGATCGGGAGGATTGCCCGTGGTATCCCACGATGCGGCTGTTTCGCCAGCCGCGGACTGGGGATTGGGAAGCCGCGGTGCGCGACGTAGCCCGCGAGCTGGAAATTCTCGCCGCGTCCCCACCGCACATACCGGCCACGCCATGACGATCGATCAGGCATTCGCCGCCGCCGTGCAACATCATCAATCTGGGCAATTGCGCGAAGCCGAAGCCCTCTACCGGCAGATTCTCGATGGGCAGCCTGGACATGCCGATGCCATGCACCTGCTCGGCGTGATCGCCCTTCAGGCGGGACATTACGACCCCGCCGCCGAGCTGATTTCCCGCGCGATCGCGGTCCAACCTACGGTCGCCGACTACCACGCAAACCTGGGCCTGGTTCTCGCAGCGCAGGGGAAAACGCCAGACGCCATCGCAATCTATCGAAGGGCGCTGGCGCTCGATCCACAGCTCGCTGAAACGCACAACAACTTGGGCAACGCCTTGAAAGACGCCGGGGATTGGGGGCAGGCGATCGCTTCCTATCACGAGGCCCTGCGGCTACGACCTGAGTATCCCGAGGCCCATAACAATCTCGGCAATGCGCTCCACGAGGAGGGGAAGGTGAACGAAGCGATCGAGTCATACGGGCGAGCGCTCGCCGCCCGGCCCGCGTATGCGGAAGCGCACAACAACCTGGGTAACGCACTGCGATCCCAGCGACGCCTCGACGACGCCATCGCCTCCTACGAACGCGCGCTGGCGCTCGAGCCCCATTACCCCGACGCCTGCAATAATCTCGGCAACGCGCTATATGCCAAAGCGCGATACGACGAAGCGCGATCGGCTTATGACCGCGCGCTTCAGCTCAAACCCGATTTCGCTTTGGCGCAATGGAACCGCGCGCTGGTGCTATTGCTCCAAGGCGATTACGAGCAGGGATGGGGGCAGTGGGAAGCACGATGGCAATCCAACGAGTTTCGGCCTTACCGCAGAAATTTCCCGCAGCCGCGTTGGGGCGGCGAGCCGCTTCAAGGCAAACGGATCCTGCTTTACGCCGAGCAGGGGTTCGGCGACACGATTCATTTCATCCGCTACGCGCCGCTTGTGGCCCGGCAGGGGGCGCGCGTCATCGTGCAGTGTCAGCCCGAACTTGTCAGCCTTCTGCGCGAAATCTCCGGGATCGAAGGCGTCATTTCCCTGCACGAACCCGTCCCGGAATTCGACGTGCATTGCCCATTGCTGAGCGTCCCCGGGCTGATGAATACCACGCCGCGGACGATCCCCGCCGAAGTTCCATATCTGCAACCGGATGCCCGCAAGGTGGAATTCTGGCGTGACAAAATTGCGAGCGATCCGTCCGCGGCGGGTAAACGCAAGATCGGGCTTTCGTGGGGCGGCCGACTACTACCCGACCCGGGCCGGTCCATGCCGTTGTCCACGCTCGCTCCACTCGCAGCGGCCCCGGACGTCTGGTTTTGCAGTTTGCAAAAGGGCGACGCAGCCCGTGAGGCCGGTACGTCGCACTCCGGACTCTCATTGGCAAATTGGGCGGACGCGCTGCACGACTTCGCTGACACCGCGGCTCTCATCGCCAATCTCGATGTCATCGTAACGATCGACTCGGCAGTCGCGCACCTCGCGGGGGCATTGGGCAAACCGGTGATGTTGATGCTCCCGTTCTCGGCGGACTGGCGGTGGATGCTCGACCGGAGCGATTCGCCCTGGTATCCGACGATGCGCTTGTTCCGCCAGAATCGCCCCGGCGATTGGTCTGCCTGCATCGGCCAAATCGCCCAAGCCCTCGGCGCAAATTCCCCAACGTGAAACGAATTCTTAAGATCCGGGGAAATTGTCAAATACCGGCAGGCAAACACCCTCAGATGTGCATGGCCTAACAGGAAACTGCGAAGCATTTAACCCGCCCTTAGTAGCACCCAAACATTCGGCCCGACAATACGCCGCCTCGGGTCGGAGGCTAGCGGCCCTTTTCTATAAACATCGCGCGATAAAGCCCGGCGGACGAAAATCGTCGGAAGACTTTCTCGCCAACTCCTGGAAGGAATGAAAATGCTTTTGAAGAAGAAGGGTCGCTCTACCGTCATGGCCGCCGCCGCGGCGGCCAGTGCGCTACTCGTGTCTCACGCGTTCGCCGGTTCCACCGCCAGCTACAATGGTGTCTCCTACGATCAGAACTTCAACAGCCTCCCCGACCCGGGTGCGTCCGATCCCGTCCTCGGCAGCTCGTCCATTCAGGCCGGCAATCCGTTCACCTACACGCCGACCATGACGGTCTACAACCTGCCGGCCCCAGGCAACCCCAATTACACCTACGGCGCGTATGACTTCGCGACGCCTCAATCGAGCAGCGCCAGTGCCCCCGGCGGCCTGGGCCTGGGCGCCGCCAACCAAATGCCGGGCTGGTACGCCTTCGGCGTCAACAACAATAACTTCGGCGCTCAGAGCGGCGACAAGGCGGTCGGCGGCATCATCAGCTTCGGCGCCGACGGCACCGCCGGCAGCGACCACACCAACCGCGCCCTGGGCACCATCGGCACCAAGGAATCCGGGCTCACTACTTTCGGCCTCGAACTCGTCAACAACAGTGGCGGCTCCCTCAACCAGATCAACCTCAGCTTCCTCGGCGAGCTTTGGCGTCAGGACAGCACTCAGAAGTCCTTGAATATCGGCTATAAACTCGGCGGGACCACGCTGCCGCTCTCCGGCACCACCGCCATTCCCGCCGCCCAGTTGAGCTTCGCCAGCGGCAACCTGGGCGACCCGGCAGTCGCCGGCGTTTCCGCACCCATTCAGACGAGCAGCATCTCCAGCGGAAACATCAACCTGAGTTCCGCATGGGGCCAGGGCCAGGCTCTTTGGCTGACGTTCGGCATTTCCGACGCGAGCGCCAGTGGTCAGGGCATTGCCATCGACAACTTCCACTTCACTGCCGCGAATATTTCCCTCGCCCCGACCCCGACCTGGAACACCACCAGCGGGATTTGGGACAACACAACGTCAAACTGGATCAACGGCAGCCCCAACGTCAGCCTCTATAAGGAAGGCGATGCACCGGTCTTCGGCAACATCTCCGCCGACAGCACCATCACCGTGGCCAACGTCGCCGGCGGCGGTGTGACCCCCAGCAATGTCACCATCAGCAACGCCGCCCACACGTACACCTTCACCGGCGGCTCCATCAACGGCGCCGCGTCCATCACCAAGAGCGGCGCGGGCACCGTCGTCCTCAATTCCCCCAACGGCTATACGGGCGGAACATTTGTCAACGGCGGCACGCTGATCGTTGACGGCGGTGACACCCGCCTGGGCACCGTCCCCGCCGCCGGCGCTGCCACTGAATCCGTCAACCTCGCCAACGGAACCCTCAAGGTTCAGACAACCGCCCTCACCAGCGGCCGTCAGTTCAACGTCTTCGCCGGCGGCGGGACGATCGATACCAACGGGCTGGGTGTCACCATCGGCGGCACCACCACTGTCGCCGACGTGCTGACCAAGGCGGGTTCGGGCAACCTCGAGTTCGATGGCGCGCTCAACTTCCAGTCCGGCAACGGCGGAACCCTCAACATCGCGCAGGGCAACGTCATCTTCGGTCAGGCCGCCGGCAAGACCGTCACCCAGATCAACAGCAGCACCTACAACGGCAACATCATCGTAAAGAACGGCATCCGCCTGAATTTCAGCAGCGGAACCTCCAATCTGACGGGTGTCAACGGCACCTCCATCTACGGCGGCACCGGGAACATTCAAATCCAGTCCTCCCTGGTCGGTATCAGCAACCTGTCGAGCACCTTCGGCGGAACGATCAACCTGCCGATCGTCTGGAACAGCCTCAACCTCGCCTTCACCAAGCTCGACGTCACGCAACCCATCGGTACCGGCGGAGCAACGGGCACCGATCCCGTAAGCAACCCCAATGGTCTTGGCCCGGTCTTCACCACGACCATCGGTGGCACAAGCAATCACACCGATATTTTCACTCCGCCGGGCATCCCGACCCAACTCGTGTTCGGCAGGGTGATCTCCGGTGCGTCCGACATTCAGATCGGTAACGGCCAGACCGGTGGCGGCAGCGGCAACACCGTCTTCCTCGCCCAGAACACCTACACCGGCGCGACGATCGTCAACGCCGGAACTTCGACCATCGTCATCGGAATCGACAACGCTCTACCCACTGGCACCGACGTGATCTTCGGCACCAACGCCGGCACCAAGACGCCGATCATCGATCTCTCGGGTCACAACCAGCAGGTCAACTCGCTCTCAACGGGCGGCGGACTCGCCGGCATCACCAGCGTCAACCCAGGCAACTACACCGTTACCAACACGGGCGTCGCAAACTCTGTCTTTACCATCAGCGGCGCGACCACCCCCTACACCGGGTGGGGCGGCGTGATCTCCGATGCCAGCCCCGCCAATGGCGGTACCAGCGGCACCTTGCAGCTCGTCAAGGGCGGCTCCAGCACGCTCGTCCTCTCCGGCCCGAATACCTATCAGGGCGGGACCGTCATAAATGGCGGAACCTTGCGGATCGATCCGGCCCTGGGCGGCAACGCTTTGCCGACCAGCACTCCCGTAACCAATAACGCCAACTTCATCGTGAACGCCGGCTTCACCACCGCCGGCACCATTGACGGCAACGGCGCCACCACCGTGAACAGCGGTGCCGGCCTTACCGCAACCCACATTCGCCAAGGTTCGCTCGTTGCGAACGCCAATGTGGTCATCAGTCAAACCCCGACCACGGGCGATTCAGCCGCCACCAGTGTCCTGTCCTCGCTGACCCTCGCCGGCAGTCCCGGCGCCTGGACCTCCTCGCTGGACCTGGGCAACAACGGCCTGGTGCTCAACTACTCCGGCGGCAGCCCCCTGGCCCTGGTCGCCGACCAGACCCGCCACGGCGGCATCATCTCCAGCCTCGCCGACGCCTCCCACGCCATCGGCTTCGGCGAGGCCTCCGACATCGTCGGCACCACCGGCGGCGCCTTCCTGGGCCAGACGATCACCGCCGGCCAGACCGCCGTCCTCGCCCGCTACACCCTCATCGGCGACGCCAACCTCGACGGGCACGTGGACTTCAACGACTTCCTCACCCTCCAGCGCAATTTCGGCCACGCCGACGTGAGCTGGGCCCACGGCAACTTCGTGGGCGACCCGACGATCGACTTCAACGACTTCCTGGCCCTGCAGCGGAACTTCGGGCACGTGGTGCTCACCAGCCAGCAGGCCGCGGAGGTCGCAGCCTTCGCCGCTAACCCCTCGGCAGCCGTCCCCGAGCCCGCGTCGCTGGCCCTGGCCGGCTTCGGGACCCTGGGCCTGCTCGCCCGCCGCCGCCGCAATGCCTGAGCGATTAGGCCGCCGGGCGTGCCGCACGCCTTGGAGTGACAACGCCATCGACCACCGCGGCCGCCGGGCTCCCAAGCCGGCGGTCGCGGTGTTTTCTTCGGCGACCGCACCCCGCATCCAAAATTTTCGCGCACCGACAAACTCCAGCTCGCGCAATTCACGATTCATCAGGGAGACATGGAGGCGTGCCCCGCCCGCCATGTCGCACGGATTGCGGATGGTTTCTTGTCTGTGAAGAAGATTGAACCGCCACGGCGTCAAGACAACGGGGAGAATCGAACGCAGAGACGCCGAGGCGCAGAGGAAAACGCATAGGAAATCGATTGGTGGAATGCTGGCTCCTCCCGAAAACCTGAGCACGCGCCAATATTCATCTCCCTCCTACCTCTGCGCCTCGGCGTCTCTGCGTTCGATTCTCCTCCCTGAATCACGCCGACCCCAATAACTCGAGCCCGTATCCATGCCCCCGTGATGAACAATCCGAGCCAGCCGCGTTTTGGGCATGCGGATTCGCGCGCTTGACAACACAGCTTGCCCATTCTCTGCTGGCGGCAACTTTAACCGGGGTATTCATGGCGGCTCGAGTCTTGGTCCTTTCGGCTTCGGTAGGCGCGGGGCACATGCGCGCGGCGCAGGCGGTTGAGTTGGCGCTGCGCAAAACAGCTCCCGACGCCCACGTCCGGAACGTCGATGTCCTCACCCTCACCAACGCAGGCTTCCGAAAAATCTACGGGCAGGCCTACCTCGACCTCGTCAACAAGGCGCCGCACGTCCTGGGGTTCATCTACGACATGATGGATAAACCCCGCCACCCTCGCTCGCACCGCGACCGCTTCCGCCTCGCCCTCGAAAAGCTCAACCTCGCGAAGTTCCTCGACCTCGTTCAGGACGAGCCGTGGGACGTCGTCGTCAACACGCATTTCCTCCCAGCCGAGCTGATCGCCAGCCTGCGGCGTGAAGGGAAGCTCCAGATTCCGCAGATTACCGTCACCACCGATTTCGAAACCCACCGCCTGTGGGTGAACGAGCCCTGCGATCATTACACCACCGCCACCGAGGAAGGCGCCGCCTACCTCGAGCACTGGAAAGTGCCCCGCGAGCACGTGAGCGTCACGGGCATTCCGATCCACCCCGTCTTCAGCGAAGCAAAAGACCGCAACGCCTGCCTCAAGGCCCACGGCCTGGCCGGCGACCGCCCGATCTTGCTCCAACTCGCCGGCGGCTTCGGCGTCGGCCCGATCGAACAACTCTACCGCGGCGTGCTCTCCGTCGAAGTCCCGCTCGAAATAATCGTCGTCGCCGGCCGCAACGCGGCGGTCCGGGAACAGCTCGAAAAAATCGACCCGCCCAAGCGGCACCTGACCAAAGTCCTGGGCTTCACCGAGCAGATCGACGAGCTGATGGCCGTCGCCGACATCGTCCTCTCCAAGCCCGGCGGCCTCACCACCTCCGAAGTCCTCGCCCGCGGCGCGGCGATGGTCGTCGTCAACCCCATCCCCGGCCAGGAGAGCCGCAACAGCGATTTCCTGCTGGAAAACGGCGCCGCCATCAAAGTGAATAACGTCGGCACCATGCCCTTCAAACTCACCCAACTCCTCGAAGACCCCAAGCGCCTCGCCGCAATCAAGGCAAACGCCCGCAAGCTCGCCAAACCCCGCGCCGCCTTCGACATCGCCCGCCTGGCGCTGGACCGGGTGAAATCGAAATGACGCGAAATTGTTCCCGCTTTCCTCGCTCCTTTTGATAAGCTTGCCGCCTGTACGGTCCCCGCCCCGTGTCACGATGGCAACCTTTTCGGATTGCGAGGCCGCCATGCGTCCGATCAGCAGCTTTCCTTGGTTGACCGCTTTAATCGTAGTCGTCACGGTCGCGGCCAGGTCCGGTGCGACGGCCGTTGTCGATCCGGCCCCGCGGTCGCCCGCTTCTCCGGCCGCGACCCAGCCCTCCGCGCATCCAATTTCCGCGGACCCGATCACCCGGCCGACCCGCGAGCAAATTGACGAGGCCGCCAACAAGGCGATCGCATATTTGTCCGCCCATCAATTGAACGGCATCTGGGACCCGCCAGCCCCGGACGGCACGCCGCAATCGCTCGCGGTCACCTCGCTGGTGTTTCAATCCGTGCTGGGAAGTTTCCAGAATAGGGACGACAAGCTGTTGTCGGCGTCGCTTGCGCTGCTCGATTCTAGTAAACCGTCGGATACTTTCACGGCCGGGACTAGGGTTGTGATTGCAGCTTCACCCGCCTTCGGCCGCCGAGACAAATATCGTTTTCAGACGGACGAATTTGTCGACGCCGCACTGCGTATGAACGCGGGAGATGCAGGGCTATTCGGCCCGGTACTCACGGACAGGAATTCGGATCGAATCTCCAGTTACTATGGCGTAGCCGGTCTTCTCGGATGCGAGCAGGTTGGCCGCGAAATACCTGCGAAGTTCTGGAGCAGGGCCGAAACCGCGCTGCGCAAGTCACAAGCCGCGGAAGGCACCTGGTCGCGGCATCCGGGCGAAGCGGCGGGTTCAGACGTCGATTTCCGCACCGTGGCCGCGGCCTATCTGTCGTTGCACATAGCCGCCGACCACCGCGACCCCAAGGCGAGCGCCGAATGCAGCGGCAACTTCATCGATAAAGGCGCGGACCTTGCGATGGCTTGGCTCGACGCTCACGCCGCCGAGGCGATCTCCGCGATCACGTCGGGAAAATTATCCGACCCGTGTGAGTCGGCGGTATGGGTCAAGCGGGTGGGCGAGGCATCCGCCGCTCGACGGCTGGGGGGAAGGGTGTGGCTTGCCGAGATCGGGTCGTGGCTCCTCCAAGCTCAACGCGAAGACGGATCGTGGGGCGGCAGCGTCACCGAAACCGCATACGCCTTGCAATTCCTTTCGCGCTGCAAAATTCCCGTTGCATTCAATAAGCTGGCCTACCCGCCCGGCGCAAACGGCGCGGCTTGGAACCAGCGGCCACACGACATGTTCAACATGGCAGATCGCGTCGGCTTCAACCTCTGCTCCATGCCTGTCGCTTACCAAATCGTCACTGCCGACAGCGCGACCGAAGACATATGCTCCGCCCCCATCCTCTTCATCAGCGGGAACGCCCCCATCGAATTCACTGATGCGCAAGTCTCCAGGCTCAGGACGTACGTGGAACGAGGCGGACTGATCGTCGGCAACGCCGACTGCGGCAGCGCTCAATTCTCGACGGGCTTTACGGCTTTGGGAGCCAAACTGCTTCCCAATTACCAGTTCGCGGAGTTAAGCGCAAATTCGGCAATCTTCACCGATGAACAATACACCGCCCTGAGGTGGAAGAGAAAGCAGAGGGTTGTTGGGCTAAGCAATGGCGTTCGCCAGCTCATGCTGCTGATCCCCGAGGCCGATCCGTCGAGGGCATGGGAAACGCGTGCGACCCAGGCACGCCCGGAAGCGTTCGAGCTTATCAACAACATCTATGTGTATTCGATCGGAAAGAAGGGGATCCGCGAAGGAACACCCAAAATTGATCCATTGGGTGAGCCGGACGGAAGGTCACCGTCCGGCGTCAAGCCGATCAGGATCGCCCGTATCGAAATCGGCGACAACTGGAACCCCGAGCCCGCCGCCTGGCCCCGCCTGGCCGCGATTCTGCGCGCCGAGCATCACGCCGATCTCAAAGTCGAATCGATCAAGCCCGGCGCAGGCGGTTTCACAGGCTTCCACATCGCGCATCTCACCGGCACCACCCACTTCCAATTCACCGAAGAACAACGCAAGGAACTCCGCGAATTCGTCGGGCACGGCGGCACGGTCGTCATCGATGCCGCCGGCGGGTCCGCCGATTTTGCAGACGGTGCGGCGATTGAGTTGAAGACTATCTTTGGCGAGAAAGCCGCCGCCGAGTTGGAGCGCCCGATTCCCATCGATCATGCGCTCTATTCGGGTTGGAAACTGGAATCCCGTCTGTTCCGGAGTTTCGCCCGAAGAAAACTGGACGGAGAAACGAAATCCCCGCGAATACGCGGGATCACCGTCGGCGACCGCATCGCCGTCTTCTTCAGCCGCGAGGACCTGACCGCCGGCCTCGCGGGCACAACGTCCGACGGCATTCTCGGCTACGAGCCCGACGCCGCGACAAAGCTCATGGAGCAGATCATCCACTATTGCGCCCGATGATTGTCAACGCGCCGTCCCTCGCTTTCGGATTTCATCATTCGGACTTGGGATTTGATTCGGATTTCGGTCTTCGGAATTCGGAATTGCCGTTGTTTCGTGCTCTTCATATACATCCCGCCTTGTCGTGTCGTCCGCCCGCCACTAAGCTACGCGCGGATACCTTCAAGGAGATTTTCGATGGGCTTACTCGACGGCAAAAAAGGCTTGATTCTCAACATCGCCAATGACCGCAGCATCGCGGCTTATATCGGGGACCATGCCGTGAAGCAGGGGGCGACGGTCGGCATCGGCTTCTTGCCGATGGCGAACATCGAGAAATCCCAGCGCCGCGCGGGCAAGGCGATGGAGGAGCACGGGTTCGGCGGGGCGTGGATGCATCCGTGCGACGTGGGGAGCGATGAATCAATCGAGGCGTTTTTCTCGGCCGCGAAGCAGAAGTTTGGAACAATCGACTTCCTTGTGCATAGCCTGGC
>JAQGHP010000571.1 GCA_028288775.1 Phycisphaerales bacterium
CGGCGGGCCGCGGAAAATCTCTCCGACTTCAAGCAAATCCTCGACCGCTACAAAACCTTCATCGAATAAAACCCCGGAACCCCCGCCGCCACCGAGGCGAAGGCCGACGTGGAAATGTGGCAGGACCGCCAAACCCGCGGCCTGATCAAGCTCGGCGACAAATGGGTGACCCCCGAAGAGCGCGACACGCTTCGCGGCCAATCCTCCGAAGTGGCCGTTCACCTCCACGACATGCTCAAGCAAGGCCGCCTGAAGGAGGCCACACCCGTCCTCGACAAGGCGCTGGCCGTGGACCCGCAGAGCATGTCCCTGCTCTACCTCCGCGGCGTATTGAACTACCAGCAGGAGCAGATCCTCCCCGCACGCAAGGCGTTCGAAGCCGTGACGGCGCTCGCGCCCGATCACGCGCCCACCCTCAACAACCTGGGCGTGGTGCTCTGGCGGCAGAACGCCATCGGCGCGGCGCTCGGGTATTACGACCGCGCCCTCCTCGCCGCCCCCGGCAGCCGCGACATCCTCGACAACGTCGCCGAGGCCCTCAACGCGCTGCCAAAAGACCAGCGCGACACGCCCATCACCAAAAAGCTCGTGCGGCATTTCAAGGAGCAGGACGACGACGCGCAGAAAAAGCTGGCCGCCAAGGGCATGTACCGCTGGGGCTCGAGCTGGGTGAATGAGAAGGAACTCGCCAAGCTTCAGGACGCGGAGAAGGCGATCAAGGACAAGATCGCCGTCATCTCGCAGGATTTTGATGCGGTTGCCAAGCGGATCAATGCAATCGACAGAAGGATCGCCGAGGACCAGCAGGAATTATCGTTGATCGACTCCCAAAGCTACGCCCAGGGTGCGGATGGCCGCTTCGTGCGTTTGCCCTATCCGCCGCGGTATTACACCGTCGCCCGGGAGATCGACGCGCTCAAGGCCGAGCGCGCCGACCGCGTCACCGAGCAGGACCGTCTCAGGAACGCGGCCAAGCAGTTGCAGCAGCAACTGCCCACGCCCAAGTACACCGGCATCCAAAGGCTCATAGACGCCGACGGCATGCCCCTCCCCGCACCACCCGCCGC
Source organism: Phycisphaerales bacterium (assembly GCA_028288775.1). GTDB lineage: Bacteria > Planctomycetota > Phycisphaerae > Tepidisphaerales > Tepidisphaeraceae > RYN-428. The sequence continues at coordinate 1,068 of JAQGHP010000571.1, forward strand.
CCCCGCAACAAAGCCCGCCGACGGTGCCTAAGGAATTCTCGAACGCAGAGACGCCGAGGCCGCAGAGAGAAATGCGGAGCAGAATAGATGTCTCAAATACCGTCTCCCGTCGAAATCTGAAACCGAACTAATCGTTTTCCGCTCTCTTCCTACCTCTGCGTCACTGCGTCTCTGCGTTCATTTTCTCGTCAAGAAGCAACGCGCGCATCTCTCAAATCGCGCCGGTTTTCGGCGTTGCGAAGATGGGATGACCGGAAGAACTCCGCCGAGGTGAGTACGTCGAGGCCGGCTCGGGCCGCGCCCAGGTCAGTGGACCGAGGCGGGCGCTTCGCGCACTTCAATCTCGATCGCCTCCTCGATGCAGCTCGCGTCCAGGTTCTGGCGGGCTTCGTCGCGGTGGGTCTCGAGCATCAGTTGCAACGAGTCCCGCAAGTTTTCGCGACATTCCTCCAGCGACCGGCCCGAGGTGATCGTCCCAGGGACTTCTTCCACCCATCCGACGAAGCAACCCGCCGGGGTGGGTTTGATGATGGTGTGGTAGCTCTGCTTCATGAACTCATTCTGCGCCGCGTCTCACACACCCGTCAAGAAAAACATTGCGAGTATTTATCAATCGGGCACATGTTTTTGTAACGCCGGTCGCGGCCGCCGCCGCGGGGCATAACCCAAATCGAATCGGTCTGAGCTTTTTTGTCAGACTGTTCGCGCGCCGATATTCGCATAGAGTGCTCCCGGGAAGTCTATAATTCTTCGAGCACAAATGCCGATCATCGGCAATGGAGCTTTGGCGGATTGCGGCGCAATTCCTGCGAAAAGTAAGGCGGACGCGACGGCGGGACTCACCCGGTCGCCCTCCGTCAGTCGAAAATTGCAAATCGCAAATCGCAAATGGATATACATGAGCGCGATCACTAACGACCTTAATTCCACAGTCCGTCGGCCCTCAAAGCCGGTCACCACCCTCCCCTCCGTCACCGTGCGTTTCGCCGGGGACAGCGGCGACGGCATGCAGCTCGCCGGCACGCAGTTCACCGACACCTCGGCCTTGTTCGGCAACGACATCAGCACGCTCCCCGACTTTCCTGCCGAGATCCGCGCCCCAGCCGGCACGCTCGCCGGGGTCAGCGGGTTTCAGATCCACTTTTCCAGCACCGACATCTACACGCCCGGCGACGACCTCGACGCGCTCGTCGCCATGAACCCCGCGGCCCTCAAGACCAACCTCCGCTCGCTCAAGAGCGGCGGGATTTTGATGGTGAACGAGGACGCGTTCGCCGCCGCGGACTTGCGCAAGGCCGGGTACGACATCAGTCCGCTGGAGGATGCCAGCCTCGGCGGATACCGCTTGATCCGCGTGCCGATCAACAAGCTCACCGCCGCCGCGGCCAAGGATTCGGGGCTGGGCGCGAAAGACATCGACCGCTGCAAAAACATGTTCGCGCTGGGCCTGGTCTACTGGCTCTACGGCCGCCCGCTCGAGCCGACGCTGCAATACATCGAGCAGAAATTCGCGAAGAAGCCGGCAGTCGCCGGCGCGAACGCCCTGGCCCTCAAGGCCGGCTACCACTTTGGCGAAACCGCCGAGCTGTTCAGCGAGCAGTACCAGGTTCCCAAGGCCAAGCTCCCGCCCGGTAACTATCGAAAGATCACCGGCAACGAGGCCACCGCCCTGGGCATGATCGCGGCGTCAAAGCTCGCCGACAAACAGCTCGTCTATTGCAGTTACCCGATCACCCCGGCCAGCGACATCCTGCATCAACTTTCGGCCGCGAAGAATTTCAACGTGATCACGTTCCAGGCCGAAGACGAGATCGCCGCGATCGGAGCGGCAATCGGCGCGGGTTTCGGCGGAGCGCTCGGCGCAACCGGAACCAGCGGCCCGGGCATCGCCCTCAAGAGCGAAGCCATCGGCCTGGCCGTCATGACCGAATTGCCCGTCGTCATCGTTGACGTGCAACGCGGCGGCCCCAGCACCGGCCTGCCGACCAAGACCGAGCAATCCGATCTGCTGCAAGTTTTATTCGGCCGCAACGGCGAATGCCCCGTCCCCGTGATTGCCGCCGCCTCACCGGCGGACTGCTTCGCCGCCGTGATCGAGGCCTTCACCATCGCCACGAAGTACATGACCCCGGTCATCTTCCTCAGCGACGGCTACGTCGCCAACGGCGCGGAGCCGTGGCTGGTTCCCGATGTGTCGAAGTTGGCCAGGATCACGATCGCGCATCCCACGGAGAAGAACAGCGACAAGGGCTTCATGCCCTACCAGCGCGACGAAAACCTCGCCCGCCCCTGGGCGCTACCCGGCACGCCGGGCCTCGAGCACCGCATCGGCGGACTCGAAAAGCAGGACGTCACCGGAAACGTAAACTACGAGCCGGCGAACCACGAGCATATGGTCCGCCTCCGCGCCGCGAAGGTCGCGGGCATCCAACCCGCCGGCCCCGGAATGCTCCACACCGGCCCTGACCAAGGCGACGTCCTGCTCATCGGCTGGGGCGGCACGCACGGCGCGATCAAGGCCGCGACGCTCGAACTCCAACAGCAGGGCGTGCGGGCGTCCGCCTGCCACCTCCGCTACCTGAACCCGCTGCCGAGGGAACTCGGGCAACTGATCAAAAACTTCAAGCACGTGTTGATCCCCGAGCTGAATCTCGGCCAGCTTCGCATGCTCCTCCGCGACCGCTACCTCGTGGACGCCAAGGGCCTCAACAAAGTAAAAGGCCAGCCCTTCACCATCCACGAAATCGTCGAAGGCGCTCAGGCCCTCTTGCATGGCAATGTGAGTGCATACGAGGTAAATGCCCCGACAAACGACGTGGTCCCCGCCGGCCCACCCGGAGCAACCATCGACTAATTCCTGAGTCCTAAAGAGTCGTATCCCAACTGAACCCTGAACCATGACCTCTAAACCCCAACCATGAGCCTCCCTCCAACCCAACCCCTCACCGTCCTCAAGCCCGCCGACTTCGCCTCCGACCAGGAAGTCCGCTGGTGCCCCGGCTGCGGCGACTACGCCATCCTCGCCCAGATGAAAAAGGTCTGCGCCAAGCTCGGCATGGACCGGAGCAAGACCGTGTTCGTCTCCGGCATTGGCTGCTCCAGCCGCTTCCCGTACTACATGAACACCTACGGCTTCCACTCCATCCACGGCCGCGCCCCCACCTTTGCCACCGGCCTCAAGCTCGCCCGCCCCGACCTAAACGTCTGGATGGTCACCGGCGACGGCGACGCCCTCTCCATCGGCGGCAACCATTTCATGCACCTCGTCCGCCGCAACGTGGACATCAAGGTCCTCCTCTTCAACAACCGCATCTACGGCCTGACCAAGGGCCAGTATTCCCCCACCAGCGAGCACGGCAAGAAAACAAAAAGCACGCCAATGGGTGCACCAGAGTATCCGATCCGCCCCATCAGCATCGCCATCGGCGCCGAGGCGTCTTTCGCCGCCCGCGCCATCGACGTGGACATGAAGCACCTGGAATACGTCCTCGAGCGCGCCGCCGCCCACAAAGGCACGGCGTTCGTCGAGATCTACCAGAATTGCAACATCTTCAACGACGGCGCTTACGACTACGCCGTCGATAAGAGCACTCGTTCCGACAACGTCGTTTACCTCGAGCACGGCAAGCCGCTGATCTTCGGCAAGGAGAATTCCAAAGGCATCCGCCTTCACGCCCTCACGCCGGAAGTGGTGGACACCAAGATCGTCAGTGCCGACGACCTGCTGATCCACGACGAAAAAGCCCCCGAGCCGAGCCTCGCGTTCCTGCTCAGCCGGATGCGCTACCCCGATTTCCCCGAGCCCCTGGGCGTCTTCCGCGCCGTAGACCACGAAGCCTACGGCGACACCGTCCGCCAACAAAACCGCGACGCCATCGCCGGGCAAGGCGAGGGCGATTTGCAGTCGCTCCTCAATGGGGAGGAGACGTGGAGCGTCTCGTAAGTTTTTGAAATTCGCTGTCCGAGGCCGACCGAGGCAGCTCAATCGAGTGGACGGGAGACGTCCGAGTGGACCCGCGTTATCCGCCGAAAAGGCCGTTGCCATGACTCCGGCTGTAAGGCTGCACGGATTGCCGATTGTCGGGCCTAAGGGGGCGCTCATGATCGGCGGCACGAAGTTGTTCCAGGAGTCGCAGGATTTGTTGGTGCCCCTCGACGGTGTGAGTGACGACAAGGAGGCCTGAAAGTTCACGTATGGCTCCGATGTTGCCGCCGGCGTCGCGCCATGAATCGGGGCTTACCGTTTCCATGATCACCTTTGCCAGCATTTCGGCTGCCTCTTCGCGCGTGCATCCAGTGGTGGCTTCCTCAATTTCAATGACGTCGCGCACGTTATAGATGACAGTCACGCATTCGGGAACATCCTCCGTCCCCGTCCCAACGACGATGACGCCGCTTTCGACATGGTACTCAGCCTTGCTACTGCCGCCTTCGGCTTCGGCCAGTACCGCCGTGAGAGCCTGGGCCAGCGTTACGTCCCACAAGTGCAATCTCACTTTTGTCGTGCGTGAGACCCCGGCATTTTGCAGCGCCCCCCAGCGCACGTTGATGTTGGCATGCGCGCGCTCCGCGAGGTTGGCGATCGCCTGTTCGAAAGTAACCGAATGAATGTTCAGTTCTCCGAACCGAAACGTAAGCGCCTTTCGCGCCGCATTCGAATTCGGCAGGCCGGCCGCGCGGATGATATTCGCAGAGGGGAGATTCTCCGTGCGGCGGCGGTCGCGCGACAACTCGATCGTCAGCATGATGCAGGCGGCAGCCAACATGCCGGTCAAAATTCTCCGCCACATATTGTCTCCGCATCACCGGGAACCGGGACCGCTGGCCCGATTATTGCCCCGCCGCGGGCGTGCCGGGTTGTGCCACCGGCTGCGTTGCGGCGGGCGTGGACCATGGAATTTTTTTGTCCGCGTCGCGCAGCTTTTGCAGAAGCGCCGCGATTTCCCGATGGTTTTCCGGCGTCTGACGGATTACGAGCAAGCCTCCGAAATACCCGTAAGATCCCAGCGCTCCGCCGTTCTGCCTCCAGGAATCAGGTGCGATGCCTTCCATTAAATTTCGGCCAAGCGCCTCGGCCGCTTCCGTGTGGGTCAGGGATGCTTGAACGCGCTGGGGGTCGGGCGCGGTATCATTCGAACCGGCGATGTGCATCTCGATCAAATCGCGCACGTTATAGACCACCGTCGGCGTCATTCGATTGGACGCGCCGACCGTCGATACCGTCACGACGTTGTCCGTCACCGTATACCCCAGCCTGGGCGTTGCCTGGCCGTCGCCGTCGGTCGCGGGAGGGCATACGGCTGTGAGCAGAATCGTCAGCGCCTGGCCAAGATTGACGTCCCACAAATGCAATTTCACCGGCGTCGCCCGCGGCACCCCCGCATCCGTAAG
>JAQGHP010000319.1 GCA_028288775.1 Phycisphaerales bacterium
CGCCGGCGGTTGCGACGAAATAGGTTGAAGCACGAATGCGCCGGAGTTTCTTTCGTGGAAATACGGGGCGGGGGTAAACTGGTAAGGAGGTCCACCTCCCGGCTATTCAGACTCCTTGCTTAGGCCAGCCAATCTTGTATCCGCAGGTCTGGAATACGCGAAAAATCGCGGACATTGTGGATCACCAAAGTCAGATCGTGCTGCAAGGCGGTGCAGGCGATTAGGAGGTCCAATTCCGGAGTCGGTCGCCCCTGGTCCAGCAGGGCCGCGCGAACTTTGCCGAACTTCCGCGCCACCTCAAAATCCACAGGTAAGAAATGCAGATCGGAAAGTAAATCTTCCAGTGCCTGGAGACGTACGGGATTTGTATCGGCGCGGTAGACCCAGGAAAAGAGCTCGCCCACGCATATTGCTGAGATGCCCAACCCGCCGCTGTGTTGGATGAATCGATTGAAGACGCGACGATCCCCCTTTAGAAAGGCCGAGACGATATTGGTATCGAGCAGGAAATTCATGCGCCGAGCTCGTTGCGATCCTGCTTGCGATCCCGACGAATTTCTTCAAGAAATCGATCCAGTTCCTCAGACTCTTGCGCCCACGCACCGAACGCTCGCCGCAATCCCTCTCCAGGCGGCAATGTCGGATGCAGCACTACCGACACGGTCTGACCGTCAGGCAGACCAGGTTCATGGTCCAGCTCGATTGTCTTGCCGCGGACTGTACCTTTGAGCACATCGGATTCATTGAACATGGCGCACCTCACTTACCGTGGCTACCCGTGAAAAGAATAGCAAGGACCGACGAGAAAAGCTAAACGGGAGCCGGCGAAACGGGCGAGAAATGGTCTACAGCGGTCCGGACTAATGCTTCTCTCCCGCACCAATCGTCATCCCCGCCTGCTTCTTTTCAAGGAACGGCGTCACCGTCACGTTGCCCTTCGCGTCGATCTCGATCGTGATCGCGCCGCATTGGCCGGTGCGGTAGAGGGGGCGGTGCTCGATGAGCTGCTCGAAGTCGCGCTGCTTCTTGGTGAGGCGGTCGGCGTTGGAGCTGACGATCACCTTCGGATCGACGGCGCGGACGAACTCGGCGGTCAGCGGTTCGCTGCTGCCGTGATGAGGGGCGACCAGCACGTCCGACTTCAGCTTCTCCGGGTGTTTGAGCAGCTCGTGCATCGCCGGGTCTTGGATGTCGGCGGGGAAGAGGACGGAACGGCCGCCGAAGGTGAGCCGCAGGACCATTCCGGTGTTGTTCGAGTTCATCGGGCAATCCCGCGGGGGCCAGAGCACTTCGATGGCGGTGGGTTCCCCCGCGCCGATCGCGTCGCCGGCCACGGCCTCATGCGGCGGGTGGCCGCTGCCGTCGAGCATGCGCAGAAGCTTTCCGCCCGTCGTGCTTTCGCCCGAAAGCCTGCGGAAGTGGGGGCTGATGACGACCTGCCGCACGCTGTATTCGGGCACGGTGGCCGCGGCGGCGCTGATATGATCGTAGTCGCCGTGGCTCAGGTAAATCGCGTCGAGGGATTGCCGCCGCTCGAATCGGAGGAAGTGGGCGAGGACCGTGTGCAGCGGGTCGGTCATTGTCGACGATCCGTCGTCAACGAGCAGGGCCTTTCCGTCGGGTGTTTCCACCACCGCACATTGCCCGGCGCCGATGGAGAGCAACGTCACGCGCACGCTGCCGCCCGAAACTCCTTGCCTTGCGAAGCCCACGAGCATCGGCGTGAGCGTAAAAAGCAGGACCGCCCCCGCGGGCACGCCGCGGACGCATTTGCGCAGAAATGGTCGGGCCACGGGCAGCAGCAGCGGCAGGCAGAGCAGCGCGTAGAAGAATACGATCCCGCCGATCGACGGCGCGGCCGCGGGGATGTCCGCATACGGAAGCTTCGCCGCGTGCCCGATTCCCCAGCGCAAGAACGCCACTGGCGCGCCCGCCATCACCGCCCACGCGCCCGCCCAGCCGGGGAAAAGCATGCTCAATACGATCTTGAAGAATCCCATAATGAGGGCGACGACAACCACCGGCGAGAGCAGCATCCCGACCGGAACCGCCCACGGCGTAACCTGTCCGAAGTGGTACGCGACCAGCGGCAGCGATACCGCCCACGCGACTGTGCCCGCCGCCAGCGAGCGGACAAGCCACCGGACCACAGTTCGCCTCGCGCGTTGCCACGGGGAAAGGCGGCGCAGTTGCTCGAGCACTTCGTCGTCCCCGTTGCGAAAGGTGCCGAGGAATTCCAGGAGCGGGCCGGTCAGGAAGAGCATTCCCAGGACGATCACGAAGCTGAGCTGAAAGCCGGCGCTGTACAAATCAAGCGGGTTGTTGACGAGGATGACGAGCGCGGCGGTTGCGAGAATATGGGCAGAATCCACCGCCCTGCGGCCGCAGAGCCCCAGCCCCACCGCCAGGGTGACGATGACCGGGCGGATCGCCTGCGGCGACGGCATCGTCAGGATTCCCCAAAGCAAGACCATAGCCGCGACGACTACCACCGTCGTCCGCGGCCGCAGGCAGAGCATCCGGCAAACGAGATAGACGATTCCTGCGAGAATTCCGACGCGCAGTCCGCTGCTGGAGAGCAGATGACTTGTTCCGGTGTGTTGAAAGTCCTCCTCCACGCCGCGCATTTCCGGCGGGCGGTCGCCGAGCACGAGGGCCTGCAACAGCGCGCGGTCCACCCCTTGCGCGGGACCGAACCCCGTGGCCAGCCACTCGCGCACGCCGTCGCGCGCCGCGGTGAGCGCAGGCGCGTCGCCTGCCGACAGGACTTGCAAATCGCACGCATGACTGACGTGCAACGACGCGAGCACCGTTTGCCGGCGATAGTATTGTTCCCAATCAAATTGCCCGGGGTTCATGGCGGGGGCGGGCCGCGCGAGCATGCCGACGACGCGCACCCGTTGCCCGGCGGCAAGGCGCGGTCGCGGCTGAGCGAACGAGAGCGTGACTTCGCCGGCCCCGGGTTCCCAGCCGTTTAAGGTTTTCACCGCGACGACGGTGGCGAGGCCGGACTGTTTGCCGGTCGCGTGCCGCGGCCCGCCTTCTTCGATCAGGCGGGGGGTTTGGGCGAATTCCAGCTCCACTGCCGCCAGGCGAGGATCTTCCGTAGCGAAGAGGGCGATGTGATCGTGAGGAAAGGAATAGTTCGCGAGTTGTCCCGCCGCGATTCCCGCGGTAATGAGCGCCGCCGGAATGACGCCGAACTGAATCGCGCGCCATTTCCATCGAACGCCGCTGGCAATGAGCAGACCGGCGAGCGCGATCAACCAAAATGGCGGGGAGCGCAGGACGAGGGAATGGAGGAAAATTCCGGCGACAAACAGTGCCGCGACGACCAGCGCGGGCCGGGCCTGAGTCCAGCGCGAGATGCCTGAAATTACGCCCACGCCCTTCGCCATGTGCGGTCAAGCTACCGCGGCGTTACGGGCGTGTCTAAAGTTTCTTGCGGAACTCAGGTCCCCAAAACGTGCAGCAATTCTTTGATCTGCCCCTTCTGCGGGTCGTTGGGATTTGTCTTAAGGTAGCGATCGAGCCAGATGCTCGCCGGCTGCGTGAAGCCGCACCGGGCCAGCACCAGCCCCAGGTCGCGCTGAAGATGGCTCTGTTCGGGCCAGAGCAGCATTTCCATTTCGAGCACCGCGGCCACGTCCGCGTAGTGCCCGGTCGAACCGAAGACATTGAGCAGATTCTGGAGCATACGCGTCAGCCAATGACGATTTGACGCGGGCCGCAGCAAGTCTTCCGACCAGTCCGCCTCTTCGCCGAACATTTCCTGCAAGCGCGAGTGTGCCTCATCCGGCGTCAGCAGACGGCCGCCGGCAAACGGGTCGATCAGCATCGCCGACCCTTCCAGCTCGACTCCGACAAGAAAATGCCCCGGCAATCCCACGCCCCAGGCGCGAAGGCCCAGCCGCTCGGCCACGATTTTGTAGATCAGGCTGAGGGTAATTGGCAGTCCTTTTTTCGTGTCGAGGACGGCGGGCAGATAGCTGTTGGAAGGGTTGTAGTAGTCATCCGTGTTGCCGCAAAGGCCGAGCTCTTCGAACAAAAAGTTGTGCAGATGCGCCAGCAAGGCCTGCGGCTGCTCGCCCCGCACGCGGGAACGGATGGCGTCAACGCAGCGCTGGAGCTTGAGGTCCACCCCGGCGGGGTCAACGTCTTCCATCTGGTGCATGGCGATGGCAACGGCGCCGTTGAGCAACGCATCGGGCGAGCTAATCGTGGGAAGCTGCTTTGCCAAAAGCGAAAAAGCACGGGGTGAACAGCAGAGTGGCAGGCTGGTGGTCATGGTGTTCTCCGTGCGGTCGATAGTCCGATAGGGTTTGCTTCCCATCGCTTTCTCTATCGTCCTTTCACGAAGCAATTATGCACATTCTGTGCCGCAGGCGTCACCGATCGCGACGATTATTGGACGCCCGCCCTCTAAACTGATTGTGGCTGAACACTTTGCGCGGCAAGGTGTTGCCGCCAGAAGCGGTGAATGCTGCGCGAAAGCTGGATCAGTTGCGCACGCCGGAGCCGGCCCAGAACCGTCTTTGAATCCAATTCGAGCCATTGCATGGCTATTTCCGCGGCCCGTGGGCAAAATCCCAGCGCCTGGCTGGCACGCTCCAGTGCTTCTCCCAGCCGCTGATGGGGACCCATATGCTGACGCGAGGAAAGATCCTGAAGAATCCGATCGGCATCCGACTGTTGCAGTCGCACCAAGTCTCGAGGCGTCATTTTCAGCAACTCCTTATCCATGAATCCGCTGCCGAATTATAGGCCGGCATCGGCTCGCCGGGAAAGGAATAGTTGAGGCTGGCAAAACGGTAATGACGCCCACGGCCGGGGCGCGCCACCTTGCATAGCGGCAAATAACCGGTCACTTCGCCAGAAGCGGGGGTTGGCCCGAAATTTCCTGCAGCAGATCCCGCGCGTCCTGGAAATTTGGGGCGAGAGCGAGCGCATTTTCCAGCGCCGTGCGAGCCTCGGCGGCCCGGCCGTCCCGCGCGAGCACCGCGCCCAAGCGGAAATGCAGCAACGCATTCCTCTGATTCATCGCGAGTGCCGCCCGGCACGCGCTCACGGCTTCGCCGGGACGCCCCAGTTCCGCCAACGTGAGGCCCAGCGCGCTGAGCGCCTGCGGGTCGTTGGGGTTCAATTCCAGCGCCGATCGAAACATCGCCTCAGCCTCGGCATGGCGAGCGGTCCTGCGGAGAAGCTCGCCGAGATTGTTCCGATACCCTGGTGATCGCGGCTGCAACATCACGGCTTTCGACATCATGTTGTGGGCCAATTTGGGGAGTTGCATCATCGCGGCAAGCACCCCCAGCCGGCTCATTGCCTCCGCGTTTTCCGGCTCGCGCTCCAGCACGTAAAAATAGATCGTCCGTGCGTCGATGAATTTTCCTTCCCGCTGTAGCCGGTGGCCCAAGTCCAGGCACTCGGCGATGGTCCTGTCCGCCGTGCGCAGCCGGCCCTGGTGTTCGAGCGCCTCGGTGACCACCGCCTCCACACCCGGCTGACCGTCGCGCGCGAAAGCCCTGCCCATCACCTTGTAATAATCCTTGAATTCCTGGCCCGCAGGGTTGTGCCAGACGTTCTTGGAAATGTGTGCCCCGGAGATGGCCATCGCTTGATCAAGTTTCCCCCGCCGGGCCTCCTCGTCGGGAGTCATCGGCTCCGCTTCGTAGTCCATCCGGTGGGGAACGCAGAGGATTTGCGCGTACGCTTCGCCTTTGCGGAAGATATGCCGCTGCCCGGGTGGTGGCACCGCGAATACGAGAAACATCGGCCTGGGCCACCACTCGGTCTGCACGTGCCCCATGACCGCCAGCGGCACGGTTCCGGTGTCATCGGTGAAAAACCTCGGGTGGGGTAACGTGCGAATCACGTGCCCGGGCGGCGCCTGCAAATCCAGGGACGAGCCGAAGAGGTAGAACTTCGCCGGCAGCGGGAAAAACGCGCCGAATTCCTGGCCGGACAGCTTTACGCCCGGCTCGCTGGCGAAGTCCCATTCGAACCGAATGTCCCCTTTGTCATTGATGACGTGGCATTCGGTCTCATAGGGATAAACCAGCTCAAGGCCGTAGGTGGAGGCTTCGACGAAAGGGGGGCAATGCCAGGGCTGCGGCTCCGAGCCATTCTTCTTCATGTTCGCCGCGCCGCCCCAACCCCCGATATTCATTCGGATGGGCTGCGGCGGGATCGCCTTGCCGACCGTGCGGTATTTGATTTGTAATTTGTCCATAAAAGAATGCGTCGGCGTGTGACTACATTCCCCGCCCCGAAACCGCCTCACATGCACGCGCGCACCATAAGAGATTCATACGCCCGATTCAAGCGCTGGGGCTGTCATGGTTGCGCCCGCGCGCGACCCACCGCGCGGGCATTTTATCTCGTGTATTGTCCAGTCGCGGCTTACGAATACAGGCACGGTCTTGCACGGGAGCGTGATCATTGTCGACCCAAATTGCTGCGCCTAGCATCACTGGTCATCGGGAAGCGCCCAAACGGAGGTTCGCCATGGATAAAGTCGCACTGCTCGTTCGCTTGGAAGCAAAGCCCGGGAAAGAGCAGGAGGTGGCCGACTTCCTCCGAAGTGGGCTGGCCTTGGTAGAGGCGGAGCCCGCGACGACGACTTGGTTTGCGATCAGAATGGGTCCGTCGTCCTTCGGAATTTTCGACACCTTCCCCGACGACGCCGGCCGTCAGGCCCACCTCACGGGCCGCGTGGCCGCCGCACTGATGCAGAAGGCGGGCGAACTCCTCGCCAAGCCCCCGCAGATCGAAAAGGTGGACATTCTCGCCGAGAAGCTGCCTAAGTAGTCCGCTGAATCCACGCCTTCCTCAGCTTTCAACGCGGGTTCCTATTGCGATCCTTGCCGTCAGCGCCGAGCCCGCGCGCTGCACATCATTCTTATAATCATTTGAACGTTTGATGCTTCAGGTGGTATTACCTCGAGCCGGGCAGTTCGCCTGTGCCGGGCACGCATCCAGGTGCAGGCGACCTTCGGGCGCTTCGAGGGTTCCATGACGATTGTTCTCATTTCGCTGATCGCGGCACTCGCCTTCGCCAACGGCGCTAACGACAACGGAAAGGGCGTCGCCACGCTCGTCGGATTCGGCGCGGCCCGGCCATCGACGGCGCTGCTGTTTGCGACGGCCGCGACGGCGCTGGGCGGCGTGACTTCCTTCTTCCTGGCCGGCGGAATTCTCAAGGGGTTCAGCGGGAGCTGGCTCTTTCAGAAGGGGATTGTTCTCGATCAGAGTTTCTATGCCGCGGTTCTCGTCGGGGCCTGCGGGTGGGTATTGCTCGCCAACCGATTCGGCATGCCCGTCTCCACCACACACGCCATCATCGGTGCATTGTGCGGGGCGGGGCTCGTGGCGTTCGGCGGCAGTCAATTCCAGTGGCTCATGCTCGGCCAGCGTTTTGTCCTTCCCCTCGCGCTCAGCCCCGTGCTGTCGCTGCTCATCGTCTATCTCGTCGCCTGGCCGGTATTGCTGCTCGTCGGCAATACCGTCTCGCGCCGGCTTCGAACTGCCGGCGTTGGGCAAGATTGCGAACTGGCCGGAGTTTCTGCCGCAGGCGCTGCCTTGCTCGTAGGTGCTTCCCGATCGCAGGTGACGCACGGCTCCCCGATTCCCCATTGCGAACCCCCCACCCAAAACGAGGGCAATCCGTCCCCGGCCGCCAATGCAATCCACTGGCTCGGCGGCGGGCTGATCTCCTTCGCCCGCGGCTGGAATGACACCCCCAAGATCGCGGCTCTCAGCCTGCTCTCGCTTTCCCGCGTCTCCCACGGCTCCGCGATCGGCTTCGCCATCGTCACCCTGGCCATGGCCGTCGGCGGCTTCGTCAAGGGACGAAAGGTGTTGGAAACCCTTGCAAAGAAACTAACTCCGCTACCGCTCGCCGAGTCCCTCACCGCAAGTTTGGTGACCGCGACGCTTGTGGGCCTCGCCTCCTGGATCGCGCTTCCCGTCTCCACCACGCACGTGGCGACGGGCTCGATCATCGGCGCCGGATTGAAGAACAACCCGCGGGCGGTGAAATGGGCCAAGGTCGGCGAGATCGCCCTGTCGTGGGTAATCACGCTTCCCGTAGCCGCCATAATTGCCGCGGCCGCAAGGCTCGCACTTCGTTAAACTGCAACCGTCGCGCGTCCGCTGCGGCCGGGTTGCCCGTGCTGGGGCGGCCACCCGCGGCTTTACTTTTGGCGTGTTGCCTCTTAGTTTCCGTGCCCCATGGGCGTATTGCTGTCCATCACCGTCTTCGCCGCATTCGGGGCCGCATTCGTCTTCATCAACCTGACGGCGGGGGCGCTCGCCCGCCCCAAACTCCCCAACCCCGAAAAAGCCGCCGTCTACGAATGCGGCGAGCCCACCATCGGCAGTAGCTGGGTCCAGTTCGACCTCCGCTTCTATATCGTCGCCCTCGTTTTCCTCGTCTTCGACGTCGAAGTCGCCCTCTTCTACCCCTGGGCCGTCGCCTACGGCAGCGCCGAGCAACTCGCCCATGACCTCGGCGACAAGCTCGACCTCTTCCAACTCCGCTCCATCGCGGTGGTGGACATGTTTTTTTTCTTCGGCGTGTTGCTCGTGGGTTTCGCGTACCTCTGGCGTTTCGGCTACCTCGATTGGGTGCGTTCCGCCGCCACAACCAGCTTCAAGGCCACGCACCGCCCCGGCTTCGACCTCAGCCGCGAGGCCCGCTCCGACCCCCCGCTATAACGCAGAGGATGGAAAACCGCCCCGCAATCCGCCCCACTCCTTACTTGACACCCGTCATGCAGCCGATACATTGACGGACCGCCTTCCACCCGGCGGCATTCGGCGATAACTCAATCCTCAAGCCCCGATAACCTCGCGGCCGGCATTCGGTTGATCCCGAAACAATTTCGGCAGTAGCTCAATGGTAGAGCAGCCGGCTGTTAACCGGCTGGTTGTAGGTTCGAGTCCTACCTGCCGAGCTTCAGATAAGTAGTGCCGGTTGCTATAGGTAGCAAACCCACCGGTGTACGGTGGTGCGGCCTGAAACGCTTGGCCAAAGACGGAATCTTCCGTCTTTGGCCGGTTTTAGGAGCCGTACCATGCCGCGTCTCAGCAGCGACCAACTCCCCGCCTATCGCCTTCACAAGCAGTCCGGACAAGCCATCGTTACCCTGAGCGGAAAGGATTTCACGCTCGGGCGCTACGGCACTGCCGAGAGCCGCCAGAAGTATCAACGGCTCACAGCGGAATGGCAGGCGAACGGCCGACACATACCTGTGCCACAAGACGATCTAACCGTCTTGGAACTGGTAAATCGGTTCTGGAAGCATGCTCAAACCCATTACCGCAAACCCGACGGCACCCCGACAAGTGAACTAAAGAACTACAGGTATGCCCTACGGCCCCTCAAGCGCCTGTACGGGGATACGCGGGTGTCAGGCTTCACGCCACGCTGCCTAAAGACGGTGGTGGCGGAAATGGTGACGATGGGCTGGGCACGCACGCGGATCAACCGGGAATTGAATCGTCTTCGCCATGTGTTTATGTGGGGCGTCGGGGAAGATTTGGTCCATCCGAGCATCCACCACGGTTTGACGGCGGTGGAGGGTTTGAAGATGGGCAGGTGCGAAGCCCACGAAACCGGCCCCGTTAAGCCGGTGGCCGGTGAAGTGGTTGCGGCAACTTTGCCCCACCTGACTCCCACGGTGCGTGCGATGGTCGAATTGCAACGCCGCACGGCTATGCGTCCCGGCGAGGCATGCGGGATGCGTGGATGCGACATTGGAGCGATGGGGGTCGGTGACTGATGGGGAGGTTTCAGCCGTCGTCCGTCCGTGGCACGAATGACGGCCTTTGGCAGCCATCTGGCCATGCCCTCGGCCGGCTGGGAATTGCCGCAAAAGCCCGAAGATCGACCGAGGCACAAGGCCGCCCCCGTGAACGGAAGTTGCGTTAAGGCGCTTGCGTTGCTACTCAAGCATCCTGATTGGTCGATGCGGCAAACACCCCCGAATCGCTTGCCGTGGCGGTCGTTAACTGTGGCACCTGCCTGAAAATTGGGATTTCCGCCCCGAATCATTCGGAGCGGTCCACGACCGAGCTGCCGATTTCGCCCGCCCCGGCTGGATCGGCGACTGACGGTGAAGTTCGCTCGCATAAGTGCCGGCCGGCTCAGCTGCCGCAACTTACAAAAGCGCTGGCAGCCACGTGGCTTGACGATGCCGGGAACCTGGCAGAAGGGCCGCTGTCAATCAACGAGCCCGACCTTATGGAGGCTATTGCGCGCCGTTGCGCCGAGATTGACGCGGCTCGGGCGGCCGAAGGCTCGCACAAGATCGGGCGCGGCCCTTTCGCTAAGGCCGAGCTCGCAGCTCAGGACAACGATCGCGACTCTCCCGATTCTTTCATGGATTGCATCGCGGTCCATCGGGTGAACGATGGGGGCCTGCCCCAACTGTTTCGACTGAGTTCTCATTAAGAGCCCATCGCAGCATGCAAGTGCGATGGGCTTTTCCTTTCCAATGCGCCCCATCCGTCGGGCAAGGTACCGTGGAAGCGCCGCCGCTATGGCAATTCTTGACCTAGCGATATGAACACAGGTATTGTGGCAGAGGAGCAGCGAAATTCGCTCAAGAACGTCGTTGCGAGTTCTACTGGTGTCCCGCTGGCTCCATTTAGCTTCACGAACTGTTCCTGCGCGGGTTGTAGTTGACATATCTTACGAACAGGCCATTACTTGCGCCGATGCAATGGCTTTCAATCGCGAACCTTTTTATCGCTAAAATAAGGACTTGCCCAAGGTAGGTAGCGGGATTTGAACTGGGGACTATACTTCCCGACCAGAGTTGGTTAGCAGTTGCGGATTGGTCTGTCTTACGGCGGACGGCGCAACTGCGGTGACCGCCTCGACCCCGCCGTCGCGGAGGCGTAGGCCCACCCCTGCACGAACCGCCGCGAGCGGCCCAGCGCCTCGGCGATCTCCACGGCCTGCTCCCCGTCCAGCGCCAGCCGCACCGCGCGCAGGCGGTCCCCCTGCGTGGCGTCCTTTTCCCCGGCGATCAGCGCGTCCAGTAGCTCGCGATCCCCTTCCCCGCGGATAGCAACTTTCAATCAGGCCTCCTTTTAATGGAGTCATTGTGCCCGAGGCCGCGGCAGGGCGCTACCTAGCGAGTGCCGAACTGGCGCGCATGAAATATTCCGGAAGCGTATGAGTCGTCCGAACGCGGGCGTAACTCGGGAAAGTGACAAACTATTTCGGTGCAATCAGTGCCTCCGCCTCGCGGCGCAGCACGTTCGCTTCCAGCCAGTTGTGCAGGTGAAGCCCCAAGTTCTGCTCTGCGCGCGGCGGCATCCCGTCGCGGCATTGGTCGAGCCACGTTTGGGCCTTGTTCAGCCAGAGCCGCGCCGCGTCGGTCTTCCCAAGGCGTTCGTTGGCCAAGGCGAGCCAGAGCCAATTCACGACAGCGGCGCCCGGCTTGGAGTTAGCCGCGAGACTCTGCTCGAATAACGGCACTGACTCCTCGAACCGACCTGCTCGGTACGCGAGAGCGCCTTGCTCGGTCAGCGACCAGAACTGTTTGGCGTTAGCGTGGAGTTCAACTGCAGCCAAGCGCCCGGGCAGCGCCGCGTCCGGGACGGCATCAGGAGCCAGCGTGCAAGCGCGGGCGATATGGTATGCGCGCGGGCCGCCGGGTTTGCCGAACGCGTCAACCATGTGGACACAGGCCTTGTTGTAGCCTGGTCGGTCGCCGGCCAGCAGCAGCACAGCGGCGTACTCGAACCAGAACTCGCCGTCGTCCGTCGCACCCAGCAAGGCGCGGGAGTAGCGGTCGGCAGCCTTTTCCCACTCCCGGCGTTCGGAGAGTGCCGTGCCCTGACCACGCGGATCCGTAGGGAGCAGCGCATCGACTTCCGCCCAAAGGCGCTGCCACTGTTCGCGCTCGATGTCGGGCAACTTCGCAAGGGCCTCCAGATCACGCACGCCGGCCAGGGCCGGGTCCGTTTGCCAGGGGAAAAGAGAGCAGCCCCAGCCCGGCTCCTTGCCGTCCTTGAGCAGCCTGGTCCTCAGTTCCAAGCCCGCCCTTAACCTCCCCAGCGCTTGCTGGCGCAAGCCGGCTCGCTCCTTTTCACCGAACGACCCTGCGTCCTTACGTGTCGAGGCTTGGACCGCAGCACAGGCCGAGGAGAACAGACAATTGAAGAGATCGCCGCCGACGGTGGCTGAGTTGGGTTCTAGCCGGACAGCTTGCTGAATATGAGCGATGGCATCGTCCAATTGGCCCTTTTCCTGGAGAGCGATTCCGGCGCGCCAGTGGGAAAAGCTCGACGCACCGGGGTCGAGCCGGATAGCTTCCGCGAAGGAGCGGATGGCCTCGTCCAGCCGACCCTTAGAGGCGAGGGCCACGCCGAGGTTGGCATGAGCCAAGGCCGAATTCGGCTCGAACCGGAGGGCTTCCTGGTATTGGCTCATGGCTTCGTCCACCCGACCCGAGGCAAACAGAACCGTCCCAAGGTTGGTGTGTACACCCGCAAACGCGTCGGGGTCGATTCGGAGGGCTTCCTTGAAGTGGTCGGTGGCCTCGTCGAGCCGGCCCTTTCTGGTGAGTGCCACGCCGAGATTCATGTGGACCAGTCCGACATCGGGCCTCAGTGCCGCCGCCATACGGAGGTATGTAAGCGCTTCGTCCAACTGGTTTGCCGATTTCAGCGCCATCCCCAACTGGTGGTTGAGCCAGAAGTCCTGTGGAAAGCGTGCCTCCGCCGCACGCAGTAGCGGCACCGCGTCACTACCCGTGGAGCGCAAGGCCCGTCCCACCGTTGTCAAGAACTGGGGGGACAGGTCATCAACTCGCGCCCGCTCGACAAGCCTTGTCTCCTGGACGAGCCTCGTCAATACGGGACCGTCCCGCCGCATTTCTGACTGGCGCAGGCGGTCTCGTAACGGATCTGGGTCAGCCCTGCGGGCAGTCGCCAGCAGACACACATATCGCGCCGGATCTTCGGTAAACGATGCCCAATCATCCAGTGCAGCAACGATTTCGGCGCGCACTGCCGAATCTCGCACCCGTGCCGCTACCGCCTCGCTATCATCGTCCGGTTGGCCCAGCCCGGCCGTCTTGAACGCCTCCTGGTAAAGTGGTTCAGCCCCGGTAAGCTTGAATTTCCCCTCAACAGGGGTCGCCGATCGCATCCGGGCCGTGTCCAACTTCTCCACCAGTTCGAGGTCAGCCCACGCCTGATCCACAAGCCGGCGCAATTCGTTGGACCCTGTCGATCCCAGCCGCAGCCGCGCCTGCTCCAGCAGTTCCTGCGCTTCGTGGAAGTGGAATCCTTTGCGGAGACTGACCGCTTGGGTCACGGCTGTGCCGATCTCACTGCGCAGTTCCTTATCGTGATGACTTCGCTGCTGGAAGAGCCACGTACCGCCGCCGCTGACAAGCCCGACGAGGGCCAGCGCCATAAGCAACAGCGCAGCTATCGTCGGATTTCGCCGACACCAGCGCCATGCCCGCTCTCTCCGACCCGCAGGCCGAGCTTGGATCGGCCTGCCTTCCTCAAATCGCCTCAGGTCGTCTGCGAGGACCAAGGCGCTTTCGTAGCGTCGCGTCGGCTCCTTCTGCAGACATTTGAGGCAGATGGTCTCGAGATCCCGCGAGACCTTTGCGTTGAGCTGTGATGGTGGGACGGGCTCTCGCGTAAGCAGCTGCCGCTCGGTTTCCGTGGCCGTCTCCCCGCGGAAAGGAGGTCGGCCGGTCAGCAGCTCGTACAGCGTCGCGCCCAGCGCATAAATGTCGGCCGATGGTCCCACGGAGCCTGGCTTGCCGACTACCTGCTCGGGGGACATGTAACTGGGCGTCCCCACTTTGGTTGGCCCCAGTGTGATGTCTTGTCCTTCTAAATATCGGGCCAGTCCGAAGTCGCTGATCTTTGGCGTTCCGTCCGAGGCAAGCAAAACGTTGGAGGGCTTGATGTCGCGATGAATGATTCCTGCAAGATGCGCTGTATGGATCGCACGAGCCAGGCCCTCGGCGACGGAGGCGCTGTATTGTGCAGGCTGCGGGGCTCCCTCCAGCTTCTGGGCCAGACTTCCACCGCCGATAAACTCCATCGTGAAGTATGGCCGGCCATCCACTTCCCCGATATCGTAGATCTGCACGATGTTGGGGTTTTGCAAAGCGGCGATTGCTTCTGCCTCACGCATGAACCGCGCCAGTTCAGCCGGACTGGCGTACTGCCCGGTGAGGAGCATCTTAAGGGCGACTATCCGCTTGAGCTTGCGATGGCGCACCCGATAGACGATGCCGTGGCCGCCGCGGCCCAGGATCGCGAGCACTTCATAGCCGGGAACGTCCGGCAATGGCGCGCCGGATTG
>JAQGHP010000589.1 GCA_028288775.1 Phycisphaerales bacterium
CGGCTGCAGCAGATACAATCCACGCACGACCCCGTGCTGGGCGCTTTGGCCCACCTGCTGCGCCGGTCCGCGGAATCCGCTGTGAAGCTCGATGACAACGGGTTCCAGGGGCTGGACGAAGTCCACGAGGACGGCCAGCTCGCCGACCGGCTCGCCGAGGCACTCCGTACCACCTGGCCAACCAACGTCGATCGCGAGCGGTTCGACGTCGAGGTGAAGCAGGCGATCGACCCCGCCCACGTGAAGAAGGCGGACGTGGACCGCTGGCTGGCGCTGGTCGCGCTCAACGCGTTTCGCCCGGGCGAGGCGCGGTCGGCGGCGGAGGCGCTGCGCAAAAGGCTTAACGAAACCGCGGACCTGGTGACCCACGCGCACGTCAGCCCGGACGAGGCGGATGCCTTCAACAACGACCGGCGTGCCGCGGCGGGCGCGATCACGGAATTCGAAGCGACGCCCGTTACGCAGCACACAGTTGACGAAGGCGCGTTCGCCCAAAAGCGCGACGAGCTGCAAAACCGCATCGACGCGCTCCGCAAGTTCTATCACCCCGAAGGCCCGGAGGATTGGCTCAAGACCCTCCCGGCCATCGCCACGTCTTCCGACCGCATCAACGCCTATTGGGAAGCCTGGCGGCGCGTATTACGCGGCAGCCTTGCGGAAATGAACAAGGACCGCAAAGCGTTCCTCACCTACCAGCAGGGCACGGAGCAGCTTCGCGGCGTGCTGGTCGCGGTCGACCAGGGCTTCGCCCCGCCCCCCACGCTTCCCGACCCCGCGTTCTCAGCCGCGGCACGCAAGCGACGCGAGCTGGCCATGGAAAAGCTGCTCCCCCTGATCGACCCGCGCGACCCGAAGTTCGACCCCGACGCCCTGAAGTCCGCGCAAGAAGCCTACGGCGAATGGTCGCGCAACCTCATCTCCCTCAGCGGAGATTTTCCGATCACCAAGGACGTCCTCACGCTTGACGACTGCCCCGACGAGAAATGGAAGCAGAAGGCCCCGGAGTTCTGGTCCGACCCGGCGGTGCAAGCGCTGGTGAAGGCCGACGTGGGGAGGATCAACCGCTTGCAGGGTATGACATCGGCTTCACGGGCCGAGTTGGCGAAGTCGGCCGCGGGGGCAAAGGAAACGGAGATCGCGCTGCTTTCATGGCGTCTTCTGGGCGGGAGCGGAGTCAAGCCCGCGTGGCCGGCGAAGGCGGACGAGCTTGCCGCCGAGCGGCAGATGCGCGAGAGGGTTGCCACGTTCCTGAAGAGCGCGAGGGACTCGAAGGAGATCCAGGCCGCGACGGACGAATTGCACGAGCAGGGCCCGGTGCGCTGGCGGCGGTTTGTCGAGGGCGCAACGTCGGAAGCGATGATCCAACAAGCATGGAATCTTCGCCCCGCCTTCGACATTGACGCCGCGCAGCTCGCGAAGCTTTCCGCCCCGGCGCGGTACGACCTGTGGCTGGGCGCGTTGCGGCAAGGCATGTCGGCCAACGAGGACGACGCCGTGCGCGAGGCGATCGCGAACCTGGGCACGCTGGCCGCGGACCCCGGCCTGAAAGACCGGCCGGAAATGAAGAAGCTGCCCGATCGGTTGACGAAACTCGAAGTGAAGGAGCCTTTCGCCGACCAAAGCCCCGGCGACATTTTCCGGGTTGCGCTGCCGGGCACGCAGCAGCAGGTGGAATTCAAGCGGGTGGAGCCGGCGGCCACCCGGGCGTTTTACGTCTGCACGACCGAAGTGTCGGCGGGGCAATTCGCGAGCGTGATCGAGGGGCAGGCGGCGTGGCCGCAGGCGCGGATGCTGCCCTGGGCGTACCAGCCCGGGAAGCGCGACACGCGCGTTGGGCCGCGGGCGTGGGAGTGGTCGGAGCAATCGCCCGTGACGATGGCGGTCCCGGCGTTATGGCTCGCGCCCGAGGAAGACAACGACTATCCGCCGGCCTTCCGCGCCGGGCGGTTTAACCGCAATGCGCTCAGCGACCAGGTGGGGGGGAACCCGTCCGCCGATCATCCGATGCAGTACGTTTCGGCGCAGGCCGCACTCTTCTACGCCGGCTTGTGCGGCTGCCGTCTCCCCGCGAGCAAGGAGTGGCAGACGGCCTACGAGGCGTTCGAGAAATCGGCGCCGCTCGACCGCTGGAACCTGCGCGACCAGGCGTGGGACATGCAGCGAAAATACGCCGCCGCCAATCACGGCAACCGCTGGCCGGACGAGGGGATTTTCCCCGTAGGCGGCAGCGCCGGCGCGGTGGGCATCTCGGCCTCGAGCCGGGCCGGCGACGACGGCGCGCTCTACTTCCGCCCGGTGGCAAGCGCCGCAGGTTCGGTGTTTCATCACCTCGTCGGCAACGTGGCGGAATACGTGTGCGACGCATCCGCCCAGTTCGACGCGTGGTCGGACAAGAAGACCGCGGAGGGCGCTCGCAAGTTCACCGAGCAGGCGCCGGGAAGCATTTTCGTGATCGGCGGCTCCGCCCTTTCCGCGCCGCAAGTGCCAGTGGACAAGCCGCTGCCCGTCGAGCACACAGAGGAAAGCTACGCCGACGTCGGGCTGCGGCTGGCGTTCACCGCCCCTTCGCGCTCGCTCGCCGAGAAGGCGCGGTGGGCCTTGGGGGACCAGCCGTACCTCTGGCCCAAGGAGGCGGGAAAGTGAGAGATGAATTGAGTGGAAATTGCAAAGCGCAAATTGCAAAGTGTAAATTGGCGGAGGAGGCGACGCATTCTCCGCGCCCCGTGCAGCTCCTCCGAGCGCTTTGCAATTTGAAATTTCAAATTTGCACTTTGCACTTTGCAATCCTCTTCCCCTTCCTATTCTGCGGCTGTCAGGCGCCCGCCCCCGCCCGGCAGTTCGTCGCGCAGGCACAGCACCTTCACGACGGCGCGCTCGTTTCAACGGTGGCGGTGGACTCCGATCTGAACGACTACTTCCAGGAAATCGGCAACCGCGTCGCCCTGGCGGCGAAGGCCGCGGCCCCCTCCAAGGCCAATGAGGAATTCCTGGCGAGCGTGCGGTGCCATCTGGTCATCAGCGACACGGCCAACGCCTTCACCACGGGCGGCACGCACGTCTACATTTACAACGGGCTTTTCCAGGCGTGCCGCAACGAGGAAGAACTGGCCGCGGCCGTGGCGCATGCATACGCGCACCTGATCGACCTCGATCTGGAAAAATCGCAGATGAAGCCCGACCCCGCGCGGCCTCTGCCCGCCGTGGCGTGGCAATTCGTCATCAACCGGTCAACGCTCGCGCAGGAGCAGGCGGCGGACCGCCTGGCGATCCAGTTGTATTCCGAAGCCGGGTGGGACCCGGGGAAGTTCGCGCAACTCTTCGAGCGCTTGGAAGGACTGACGGGCGGCAACGTCGCGCCCGACCGCACCCCTCTGCCGCTGCGTGCCGCGGCCATGCGTTCCGCCGCAGGGGATGTGCTCAAGCCGGTCCACCGAACGTTCCCGGTCGCCGACCCAAAGACCTTCATCGCGCTGCGAAATCGTGCGGCCCAAATGCGCGAGCCGACGGGCGAGGCGGTGCCACAACTGTTCCTCCGCGCGTTCCCCAACTGCATCCTGTCAGGCGACACCCCCGAGCAGCGCGCCGCCCAGGAGCGCCTGCGCCCCCCACCGCCGCCGATACAGAAGCTCGAGCCGAGTTAGTAGTCCGATCACTCTAATTCGTCGAGTACCTTCGGACCCGGGCCGTGTCGGCCCGGTCAGAGCGAAGCTCCGTAGGCGGGCCTTCGAGTTGCGCGGGAATTTCGAACCATGTAGGGTGGGTGTACTCGCCCACCGACTTCACTTTCGCATCGGCGCAAACGCGGCGGTGGGCGAGTACACCCACCCTACATGATCCTCTTGAGATTCACAGAATTTGACGCCCGGCCCCTCACCCCTGCCCTCTCCCCCGGGTACGAGGGAGAGGGAGTAGAACCGAGCTTCGCTCCGATGGCTTTGGAAACAACGCGGCCGCGCACGCCATCGGCTTGCGCGGCCGCATTGATGTCTGGGTCGAGGCACGCCGAGTCAGAAAGCTAGAAGTTGAACACCGCGTCGATCGCGACGGTCACCTGATCATGTCGGCGGAAGCCGTCGAAATAATTGCGGCTCGAGTAATCGTAGCGCACTTCCGGGCGCAGCCGAAAGTATTGCCCGATGGCGTCGTTGGCGAAGGGGGTGATCGTCAGGCCCGCCGTCGCTTCGTACAGGTTCTGGGCGAGGCCGGTCGTGAAGCCCTCTTCGTCACGGTACCACTCCAGACGCCCGGCGACGCTTACCTGGTCGCTGAACTTGTACACCCCGTAGCCGGCCACGCCGTACCAACTGGCGGACGTCATCCCGCCCGGCAGCGCCTGGTACCCGTACACGCCATCGCCCAGGATGGTGATCTTGTCGGTGAGCTGGTGGGTGATGGTGGCATCCACGACCGTGCGGTAGTGGGAGTTGTCGTTGTCCAGCTCCGGGCCGGTAATAAGTGCGACCGACAGGTCGGTAGTTTTGCCCAGGCTATAGCGGATGCGGCCAAGGCCGTTGATCGCGCCGTTGTTGTCTTTGAGCGACTGGCCCCAGCCGCGGGAGATGCCGGCTTCGATGCTCAAGTCGTCACTGAGCGCGTAATACCCCGTGACGCCCGTGAGGGTGAACGGGAGGGCTGCGCCGAAGGTGAAGCTGTGCGTGTAGAAGACACTGGCGTTGGGGTCGATCTGCTTGAAGAAGAGAAACTTGCCGGCCCGGATGCGCAGGCCGTTTCCGATCGGCACGCCCACATCCACGTACACCTGTGGAATGTCGAACTGGTATTCGGGGCCGGGGGTGATGCTCCCGGCGTTGGCGCGATTGCTGAAATCGAACATGCCGTTGGAGTGGATGAAGCGGGCATCGGTGCCGTAGAGCATTTCCAGGCGGCCGCCCACATCCCACTGGTGGCTGGCGAGGTCCACCTTCCGCTCGATGATCAGATCGAGCTGGTTCATCTGGAAGCGGTTGTCGTTGAGGTCAAAAACCCGGCCCAGGTTCAGGCCCTTCGCCGGGTTCATGAAGTTGTACTGGTAGCTGCCCTCGGCCCACCCGTAAACGTTGATGCGCGACTCCTGCAACGGGCGGCCGACGGGCGTGTTGTTCAGGAGGCCCATGAGCGGCCGGTCGCTCGGATTGAGCGGTGCGGCATTGGGCGCCTGGCTGGGGAGGTTTTCGTCGAGATACACCGGCCGCTCGTCTAACGAGAGAGACTGGGGACCCGTGGGGTCGGCCGGCCGTACATCGCCCGCCAACGCGGCCGATGTTGTCATTACTACAGGACACAGGGCCGACGCCGCCAAAGTCGCCGCTCGGGCGATCCACCTACGCTGGGACATGAAATTGCTCCTTCCCGAATCCGGGATAAACGTTTCCTCGCCCGGCCAAGATACCCGCCGGCCGCTTTTGCCGAAAGTGAAGCCAAACAACACGACAACCTATGAAAAGGGTCCGCCGGGTGGCCACAGGTCGGCGCACTCGCGGAACCTGTGCTTTTGTGGACTCCGAAACACAGGTCTCGGGGTACCGCGGCCTGTTGCACCCTTCTCTCCAACCTCGTGCGAGACCCGTGCGTGAGATTCGCGGTAAGTTAAACACCTCAGTGAGATTGCGACACCTGTGAAACCGCGTGGGCAGATTTTAAAGCTGCGCGATGAGGGTTCGCCAAATTGCCATTTTGCAGTGCAAGTCCGCGGATTCGCGGTTACCCATTTTCACTTCAATTGCGATGGATGTCAGATAGGTGAATTGGGGGGAACCGGAAAAGGCGGGGCGCACGGCGGTTTTTCTAACGTTGGAGCGGCGGGTTTTATCTGGACGGTTTGGAGAGGTGGATATATAGTTGACGGCGTCGGACGCTGCCGTGTGGAAGGTTTTTCGATCGTGGGTGAACAGAGTCTTGAGGTCGAGCGCGGCGCGGCGTCCTTTCTTTTAGATATTCGCGGTCCGTTTTGGACCCCTCAAATGCCCGCCCGGCATGCTGTTTGTGCCTAGCGGGAATTCCTCTGCTCGCACATCCACATCGTCGCGAGAGGGAAGCTGCGCCGGCCGATTGAATCAGTCCCGCGGCCGCGGCGCAAAAGAGTTTTATGGAGAAGCTTGTGACTAATTCGTTGTTGCCGTCGATGCATTCCTTTCGTCTGGGTCCTATCGCATCGGGCGACCGTCGCCGCATTCATGCCGTGCGGGCCGCGGCACACTCGCTCGTCGAAATGCTCGAGCAGCGCACGCTTCTCTCCTCGGTGCTCACCCCCGTCGCCGACACCTTCGTCCGTGACCACAACTACGCCTTGACCAACTTCGGCTCGTCCCCCCTGCTTTTCGTGAAAAATGCCAGCTCGGGTGACAACCGCGTGTCATTCCTGAAGTTCGATCTCACGGGCCTTACCTCCATCAACAGTGCGGTGCTCCAGTTGAGCGGCTCCTTGCAGAGCAGCCACGCCCCCGCCACCGATACCGGCGTCTACGCGGTTTCCGATACGTCCTGGGTCGAGGGCGACGGCAACATCGTCAATTCAATCGGCGACGGCTTCGACACCGACAATTCGCCCAGCGGAGAAATGACCTGGAACAACCAGCCGTCCGTTGACGGCCCGCTTCTGGCGACGGCCACCGTTAGCCGCAGCAGCTTCCAGGCCATCACCTTCGACCTGACGCAGTACATTCAGCAGCAGATCAACGCCGGCGCGACGCAGGTCACGCTGGCATTGGAAAACATCCAGCCGACGTCGCAGGAGACCGAATTCCTGTCGCGGGAATCGACCTCGCAAGGTTCCGGGCCGCAGTTGGTGATAACCGACAACAATTCCACCCCTCCCTCGTCGACGGTATCGGCGTCCGATGTCAACGACCCCGCCGCGACGGAAGTGGTCAACGTCACCTACAGCAGCCCGTTCGGAATCAACGCATCGACGATCGACATTGGCGATATCAGCGTCACCCCCGCGGGCGGGGGTTCGCCCCTGAGCATCAGCGGCGTGAACTCCGTCACCAATTCCGACGGCTCGGTAACCGCCTCCTATGTCGTCGCGACCCCGGGCGGCGGAAACTGGAGCGCATCGAGCAACGGCGCATACACCGTCTCGCTGGCCGCCGGGGCCGTCACCGACTCGCTGGGCCTGGGCGTCTCGGCGGCCTTCGGATCGTTCCGCGTGAGCGTCGCGGACACCTCTCCGCCCACTTCCAATATCTCCGCCCCCGACGTCACGACCGCGGGCGGCGGCAACTACACCTTCACCATCACCTACAACGACAACGTCGCGGTGGACCCCTCGACCATTACGCTCGACAACGTCGCCGTCACGGGTCCGGGCGGGCCGCTCCAGGTCACCGGAGTGACGGTCAGCCCGACCGGCAACGGCGGATATCTCGCCACCTACACCGTCGCCGCGCCCAACGGCGCGTGGGACGCCAGCGCCGACGGCCAGTACATTGTCTCACTGCACGACAGTCAGGTCGCCGACACCGCCGGCAACACCGCGCCGAACAATTTCGCCAACTTCAACGTCGCCATCAACGCGCCCGACACGTCAGCGCCATTCGTCAGCTCGATCAACGCACCGGGCATCAACGCTTCCGGCGGCACCAGCGAGACGGTCGTCGTCACCTACGGGGATAACGTCGCCGTCAACGCCTCGACCATCGACGTTAACGACATCACGGTCGTCGGGCCCGGCGGCGGCGCGCTACTCGTCACCGGGGCGACTTTCGCCGGCTCCGGCCAGACCGTGACCGCAACCTACACCGTCGCCGCCCCCGGCGGCGTGTGGAATTCCTCCGACAACGGCACCTACACAATCTCCATCGTTCCCGGCCAGGTCGCCGACAGCTCGAACAACTACGTGGGCGGCGCAAGCGGCGCGTTCAACG
>JAQGHP010000611.1 GCA_028288775.1 Phycisphaerales bacterium
ATCAAGGGAGTGCAGTACCTCGTCTTCGACGGGCAGAGCGCCTGGTTCCTCAGCCTGTGTATCCTGGGCTTCTCCAGCATCATGGGCGCGGTGAATTACCTCACCACCATCGTCAAGCTGCGCTGCCCGGGGATGACGATGTTCCGCATGCCGCTGAGCGTGTGGGCGCTGTTTATCACGAGCCTCATGGTGCTGCTGGCGACGCCGGTGCTCGCGGCCACGCTCTTGCTCAACCTGCTCGACCACCACCGCCTCACCGGGTTATTCCAGCCGTTCAACTGGTCGGTCAACAACACCCTCCAGTCCAACTCGGGCGGCGGCTACCCCCTGCTGCACCAACACCTGTTCTGGTTCTATTCCCACCCTGCCGTCTACATCATGATCCTGCCGGCGATGGGCATGGTCAGCGACATCCTCGCGACCAACTCCCGCAAGCCGGTCTTCGGCTACCGCCCAATGGTGTACGCCCTGGCCTCCATCGCCTTCCTCGGGTTCATCGTCTGGGCCCATCACATGTTCCAGAGCGGCCTCAACCCGACGCTGGGCACCACGTTCGCCATCAGCACGATGTTCATCGCCGTGCCGTCTGCCATTAAAACCTTCAACTGGATGGGCACGCTCTGGGGCGGCAACATCCGGTACACCGCAGCGATGCTCAACGCGATCGCCTTCGTCTCCATGTTCGTCGTCGGCGGGCTCTCGGGTATCTACATGGCGTCCACCGTGGTGGACGTGCAGATCCACGCCACGTACTTCATCGTCGCCCACATTCACTACGTGCTGTTCGGCGCGAGCACGTTCGGAATCTTCGCGGCGATTTACCACTGGTACCCGAAGATGTTCGGGCGGATGATGAACGAGCCGCTGGGGAAGATTCATTTCTGGCTGTCGTTCATTTCCTTCAACTGCACGTTCTTCCCGATGCACATCCTGGGCATTCACGGCATGCCCCGGCGGGTGGCGGACTTCCGCCAGTACCCGACGTTCGCGCACTTCGACAAGATGAACGTGTTCATCACGATCAGCGCGTTCGTGCTGGGCGTGGCGCAGATTCCGTTCGTCATTAACTTTTTGGGAAGCTGGATTTTCGGCAAAAAGGCCGGCCGCAACCCGTGGCAGGCGACGACGCTGGAATGGGAAACCGTCAGCCCTCCGCCGCACGGAAACTTCGAGAAAACGCCGGTCGTTTATCACGGCGCGTTTGAGTACGCGTCGCCGCTGGTCGAGGAAGATTACCTGGCCCAGACGCGGCAGGTGGAAGGCGCCGAGGCGCTGACCGCGGCACACTGATGCCGATTCGAAATTACAAATTCGAGATTTCAAATTTAAGATCTGAGATTTGAAATCCTTCACGTGATTGATCCGTAAGATTGGTCGCCCTTGTTCATCCGCTCCAACACCCTCGCCGCCCCGCTCGAATATGCTCGATCCGCCGCCCCGCGCGCACCGGGCACGAGCCGGACGCTGCACGTCCTCGCCCTGCTGACGGCCATCGCAACCTTCCCGCTGATTTGCATGGGCGGCCTGGTCACCAGCCACCACGCCGGGATGTCCGTGCCCGACTGGCCCAACAGCTACGGCTACAACATGTTCCTCTTCCCGCCAAGCCACTGGGTCGGCGGAATTCTCTACGAGCACACGCACCGCCTGATGGCCACCGTGGTGGGAATGCTCTCCATCGCAATGGTCGTCTGGGCGTGGCGGGCACAAATCCTCGGACTCGTCGGGGTCGGCAACGTCTTCAGGGAAGCAGACTCGGAACCCAAAGCCGGCACGGGCGGCTCAACGACACCGCCGGCAGAGCACGAGCAAAATGGACAGGACGCACGACATGCGACCCATGCTGGCGACTCGACCGCACCCGCGGAGCTCTCGAACTGGCTAACCCCCGAACGGTATCGCTGGCTCGCGGTCGCGGTGCTGGGCGCGGTGATTTTCCAGGGCGTGTTGGGCGGGCTCCGCGTCGTGCTCGTGCAGCTTGATCTGGCGATTGTTCACGCGTGCGTCGCGCAGGCGTTTTTCTGCCTCGCCGCATGCATGGCGGTCGTGACTTCCCGCTGGTGGCAGGACGCGCCCGACCTCTCCGCTGATACTCGCGGCCGCTCGCTGTTCTGGCTCGGCTCGGCAACCGTCGCCATCATCTTTCTCCAACTGGTCGCCGGCGCGACGATGCGCCACTTCGACGCCGGCCTGGCCATTCCCGACCTGCCGCTGGCCTACGGCAAGCTCCTTCCGCCGACGACCGCGCAGGGGCTGGCCGCGGTGAACCACGTCCGTGCATTCGATTTGAACCTCGACCCCGTCACGCTCACGCAGCTCTGGCTCCATTTCGCCCACCGTATTGGCGCGGTATTGGTGACGGTTTTCGTGGTGCTGCTGTCGGCAAAGGTGCTACGAAAGCACTTGCTGCCGGGCCTGGTCGTCCCGGCCGCGTTGCTGCCGGTCCTGCTGCTGGCTCAGATCACGCTGGGCGTGTTGACGGTGCTGCTCCGTAAGCCCGCGGATGTGGCCAGCACGCACGTGGCGGTCGGGGCGCTGGTGCTGGTGACAGGTTTTGTGCTGACGATGCGGGCGGCTCGCTTGTATTTGAGAGCGGACCGCCAATCGTGCCAAAATGCTTCCTCCTCTCCCTCGTACGCGGGGGAGAGGTCGGGGGTGAGGGGCGGAATTGCGAGTGACGAGTGATGAGTGATCCGTGACAGGAGAACTTTCCGTCACGGTTCACTCATCACTCATCATGCGTTCCCGGCCCCTCACCCTAACCCTCTCCCCCGAGTACGGGGGAGCGGGGAAAAGATGGATATCGCTCGATAATTCGGGCAATCTGCGATCGCGATCGTAAATCATGCAAACCGCAACTGACATCTCCGCCCTGCACGACGGCCCCCTGGCCGCACCGGCAGATTCCGCACATCCGTCCCGGCTGGCCGACTATTACGAGCTGGTCAAGCCGCGGATGAACTTCCTGGTGCTCGCCACGACCGGCGTGGGGTACTACATGGCGTCGCGCGGGATGGCCGACTGGGGCCGGCTGGCGCACACGCTCGTCGGCACCGGTCTGACTGCCGCGGGGGCGGCGGTGCTCAACCAGCAGATGGAGCGCGGGCACGACGCCAACATGCGCCGCACCGCCCGCCGACCCATCCCCGCCGGCCGCGTCGGGCCGACCGAGGCACTGCTGCTGGGCGTGCTGCTTTCGATCGTTGGGATCGCGCAGTTGTACCTCTTCGTCAACCCGCTGACGGCCGCCCTGGGCGCGTTCACCCTCGGCAGCTACGTCTTCGTCTACACGCCGCTGAAGCGCATCACGACCCTCTGCACCATCGTTGGCGCGGTCCCCGGCGCGTTGCCTTCGGTCATGGGCTGGACGGCGATGAACGGCACGCTCCCCTCCCCCATGCTCTGGCAGATCGCGCCGCAGGCGCTGGCGCTGTTTGGCATCCTGTTCTTCTGGCAGATGCCGCACTTCCTGGCCATCGCCATCATGTACCGCGACGACTACGCGAAGGCGGGGTTCAAGATGCTCCCGGTGGTGGACCCGGACCTCCGCGCCACCGGAATGCAGATCGTCCTCTGGTCGCTCACGCTGATACCCGTCAGCCTCCTCCCGGCGATATTCGGCATGGCCGGGGGAACCTACTTCATCGCCGCGCTAATCATGGGCTTGGTATTCACGGGATTCGGCATCATCTGCGCCGTGAAGCGCGGCCGGCCGGAGGCGAGGCAATTGTTTTTTGCGTCGATTGTCTACCTGCCCTTCCTGACGGCGTGCATGATGATCGACAGGATTTCGTGAGTAGCCGGTTCTCCCACGTGGATTGGTCCTGAACGAATGCTCTCCTTCCGCGCCATTTCGATAGCAACTCTCCTCGCCCTGATCGTCGGGTGCGACGAGCGATCGGCTTCGACGTCCGGGCCGACGCCCGCCCTGCCACCGGCAAAGGTGGAGCATGCCGGCGTCATTGGCGGACGAATTTCGCTCGCTGGCAAGCCACCGGCGCTGCCGCGGGTCGCGGTGACGGGCGATGCGCACTGCACCGGGCTTCATCCCGAAGGCGTGCCGGACGAATCCGTCGTCGTGGCGGGTGACGGCGGCTTGGCGAACGCATTCGTCTACCTCCAGGGCCCGGCGGCCTCCGACGGCGCATCCCGCGAGCCGGCGATGATCGATCAGATCGGCTGCCAATACGTGCCGCACGCGGTGGCGGTGCAGGTGAATCAGGCGCTCCGGGTGAAGAGCAGCGACCCGGTGCTGCACAACGTGCATGTGATGGGCGAGAACAATCCGCCGCTGAATCTGGCGGAGACCAAGCCCGGCGAGCAGACCGTGCGATTCGCCGCCGCCGACGTTCTCCGCGTGCGCTGCGACGTTCACCAGTGGATGAAGGCGGTCGTCCGCGTCTTTGACAATCCGTACTTCGCGGTGACCGGCTCGGACGGGAAGTTTGAGATCAAAGGCGTGCCGCCGGGCGAATACACGCTCGCCGCGTGGCACGAGCGGTTCGGCGAGCTGACGCGGAAAGTAACCGTAGGGCCGGACGGGAGCGTGAAGGAAGACTTCACGTATAAGCCGTAAGCTTGAATTCCCGTGGCACGGGCGGCCCGCCCGTGGCGGCGGTACCCCGCCGCGTTGGACGTTACTTCGTCCAAGTCAGCTAGAGCGCAGCGACTCTTCGCCTACACTGCATGGAGGTCGCTGCGCTCGGGCTTTCTTCGACCGGGTACGGATCGAACGTCACGGAGTACCGTGACCACGGGCAAGCTGCCCGTGCCACTACATGGGCGAGCCGCCCATGCCACGGAAGGCCCGAACACCGGCCCTTCCCGTGGAGGTCATCGAAAGAGGAGCGCTAGTGTCCGAGTCCGCATTACAAGACAACTACGTCCCCGAGCAGCACGCGCCCGATCCCATGATCAGCCACGGCGATCCCACCGCCCCCGGCAAGGTCGGCATCTGGCTCTTCCTCGCCAGTGAGATCATGTTCTTCGTCGCGATCCTCGGCAGCTACGTCATTCTTCGCGGCGGATCACACGACCTCTTCGCGGAGCACGCCAAGGCCCTGAACAAGTGGGCCGCGGGCACCAATACGCTCGTGCTGATCTTCAGCAGCCTGACCATGGCTCTTGCGGTGGACGCCGCCCAGAAACGCCAGCAACGGCGGATGGTGAAGTGCCTGGCCCTCACGCTCGCCTGCGCGTTCGGGTTCATGGGGATCAAGGCCTACGAGTACCACGCGAAGTGGGTCCATGAAACGGTCGTCGCCCATGAAGGTGACGCCGGGTCCGCGTCGAGCACTGTCTACGTCTATGACGGCCACGTCCACCACGCACCCAACGGCGACCTTCTGCTCACCGGCTACCGCGCCCCGCTTGAACAATTCGCCGACGCGAAGATAGGTTTCGACATCCACCTCGTCAGCGAGCACGGGCTCGAGACGTTCGTGGAGGCCCAGGCCGGGCATCCGGTGAAGGAGCAGGAATACACCATCAAGGCGTCGAACGTCGGCACGCAAATCCAGTACGGTCCGTGGAAGAACATTTTCTACGCCTGCTACTTCACGCTCACCGGCGTCCACGGCATCCACGTGCTGGGCGGAATGATCCCGCTCACCATCCTGCTCGTGCAGGGCCTGCGCGGGAAATTCTTCCCCGCCCACACCGAGTACGTCGGCCTCTACTGGCACTTCGTGGATCTGGTATGGATTTTCCTGTTTCCGTTGTTGTATTTGATTTGAGGCAGATGCTGGTTGCTGGTTGCTAGTTGCTGGTAAATGCAAAGAGAAGTGAACGCGTTTCCTGGCCTTTACCAGCAACTAGCAACCAGCAACTAGCAACCAGCAACCAGCAACCAGCAACTTTGGAGTCAGTCATGGCACCCGTCGATACCGCCGATCGCATGGAACACCCGGACGCGCCGCACGGCACGAGCGTGCCGTCGCCGCACCATGTGGTCAATTACCTTCGGATATTCCAGATCCTCGTCGCGCTGACGTTGCTGACGGTTACGGTGGCGTTCCTGCCGATCCACAATGAGCTCATCAACGTGGTGGTGGCCTTGGCGATCGCGGGGGTGAAGGCGGCGTTCGTGGCGCGGTACTTCATGCACCTCAAGTTCGAAGGGAAATTGATCTACACAATCCTCTTTGTGCCGCTGAGCCTGGCTGTCATCCTCACCATTGCCCTCATCCCCGACATCGCGCTGGGCCGCGGGACTGATTTTAATGACATGGTCGGGTGGTTCGAGAAACTGCATCATGGGCTGGTTGGATGAGGTCAGTTGTCATTGGTCCGTTGTCAGTTGCATCGGGCGGTGTTACTCGTCAGCTTTCCGTGGCGTCTGGAATTTGTCTTGAACAACTGACGACGGACCACTGACAACTGATCACCTACAAATGACAGATCCGACCATCGACATCCAGCACCTCACCCACCGTTACGGTGACCGCGTTGCGCTCGATGATCTGTCGCTTCAGATCGGGGCGGGAGAGGTTTACGGGTTCCTCGGGCCTAACGGCAGCGGCAAGACCACCCTCTTTCGCATTCTTTCCACGCTCATCCCTGTCGAACCCGGGCACGTGAAAATGTTCGGCCTGGACGCGGCCGAGGGGCGCGATTCGATTCGGCGGCAGATCGGGGTGGTGTTTCAGTCGCCCAGCCTGGATAAGCAACTGACTGCCGCGGAAAACCTCACGCACCAGGGGCATCTCTACGGATTGCGCGGGGCGGACTTGCGCGGCCGCGTCGAGCAGGCGCTGGCGACGGTGGGACTTGGCGAGCGGGCAGGCGAACGCGTCGAGAGCTTCAGCGGCGGCATGCGGCGGCGCGTAGAGGTCGCCAAGGGACTCCTCCACCGCCCACGCGTTCTCCTCCTCGATGAGCCGAGCACCGGCCTCGACCCCGCGGCGCGTATCGACATGTGGCGTCACCTGCGCGAAATCAATCAGCGGGACGGCGTCACCGTCTTAGTCACCACGCACCTCATGGAAGAAGCCGAACGCTGCGGCCGCCTGGCCGTCCTGGCCCGCGGCCGCCTTCTCGCGGCGGACACTCCCGCGGCACTCAAGGAACGCATTGGTGGCGATGTGATCACCATCGCCTCCACCCGTCCGGCGGAGCTGCGCACCGCCCTCCGCGAACGGCTTGGCGTCGAGGCGCAGGAAATCGACGGCACGCTGCGCATCGAGCGACCGCGCGGGCACGAATTTGTGCCGCAACTCATCGAAGCCGTGCCCGGAATGGTCGATTCGGTTTCCGTCGGCAAGCCGACATTGGAAGACGTGTTCATCCAACTCACCGGCCAACGCCTCAGCGAGGCCGACGAGCCCGCCCCCGAGCCCAAGCGCCGCCGCTGATGCGGATTGCGCTTGAACCAGCACCAGCATCGAAATCGCCCCGCAAGCGGGGCGGCTAAACTGAGCGCATCAATCAACGAGAATCCGCAAGCGCGCAGCTGAAGCCGATCGCATGGTCGAAGATTATTGTGCGCATCTCAGCATTTTTTCACTCAGCACTGCCTCACGTATGGCGATTGCTGATGCGGACCTTGAACCGGTCCACGTCGATTTGCAGCCCGTCTCCCGGGCCGGCGTTTACGTGGCCATTGAGGCCATAGAAAACCTGTTTGCCGTTGCGGCGGTTGGTGATCAGGTTCCGCATGCGCAGGAGCCCAAGATGGTGGCTGACGGTGGGCTGCGGGAGGCCCAATTCCTCACAAAGGCTGGTGACGTTTCGCTCGCCGTCGGCCAGCAACATTAGGATGTTGATCCGAGTCTTATCCGATAGGAGCCGAAACAAACCCACGAGTGGCTCCAACTCCTGTTCAACAACCGCGGTCGATCGCTTCATGTCCAATGCTCCTTAGCCGCCGGCTGGTGCGATACGTTGACAGAGGTCATCGCGCCAAGCCTCTTAACCCCGTTTTGCCATGCTTTGTAGTGAAGTAGTCACAACTGTGCAAGGGCCGATCTATGCGTTTCTTACAGAGGCCCGTTTTTTTCGTTGCAATCGCCGGGCCAAATAGCAAAGTTCCTCACACGCCGATGCACTGTGCAACCACCGACAACGCGCCTTGACCTCCCGCGGGCGCGCATTACAATCACCCTCCGATATCGCGATCCCCGGGGCCATGGTCTAACGGGATGACGGCTGAATCGCATTCAGCAAATCGGGGTTCGATTCCCCGTGGCTCCATTTTGCGAAGCAAAATAGAGCAGTGGAGCAGGAGAAAAGTAGACAGCAGAGCGAAGAACCGCTCGAAGTCGAACATCTCCACTGCGGTCTACTGCTCTCCTGTTCAACTGCTCTGCCGCGAACGCTTCCCCCTCAAATCGCACATTATCGGACGCCAGTCCGCTGCCTGGAGGCATCCCTCCCATAAACACGAATGCCCCCCTCCTTTCTCAACGTCCCATCCCATCAAGCCGAAATATCAGAAGTGAATCGGTGCCGCCCGGGGACATCGCCCCGAATCCGCGCATTTGCATCGAGGCGGGCCGAAGTTATCGTACCCGCTTGACTGCGGCTTCCCTTCCAACATCCATGCATAGCTCGTTTTTGCAGTCGCGATCCCTTTCCGAGCCCTCCGCGGCCGAGCAGACGCCGACCGGGGCGCGGAACTCCCTGTTCGCGTATCAGCCGATCGCACCGGCAATTCGTGGTGCCAATCCCTTCCACGGCACGCGGCCCATCACCCTCGAAGCGCGCGACGGAGCCGCTGCGGGTATTGAAGTCGTCGCCGGGCCGGGGGCGCGGGTCGAAACCCTATCTGATGAGGCCACGGGCTGTTGCGCTTATCTCTGGGGCATGGCCGGGCACCCGGATGTCGCGCGGGCGGATCTGCTGCGCTGGTGCGTGGGCGTAGCGAACTCTGCCGATTTGTCGCCACTGCGACACGTGGTCGGAACTTTTGTCGTCCTCATCGACGACCGGCGCACCCGGCGCGTGCGCATGTTTTCGGACCATATAGGCCTTCGCCCCTGGTTCGTCGGGACGCGCGAAGGTCGTCTCGTCTGCGGCAGCGACGTCTGGGACATCCAGGACGCGGGCCTCAATGCAGGCGGCGTCAATTACGACGCCGTCGCGTCGTGGGTCCGCTACGGCTACGACTGCACCGGCCAATCCCTGCTGGCCGACTACCCGCAGATGGGCTACGGCGCAGTCGCCACGTGGGAGAACGGCAGCTATCACGAGATTGAATACGCCCCCTTCGTCGGCGGAGACCTTCGGCCGTCGCGCGAGGATTACGTCGCGGGAATTCACGAGCGCATGGTGCGCACGTTCGATGCGCTGACCGGTCATTTGGATCAGGTGAACATCGCGCTGTCGGGCGGGTACGACAGCCGCTATCTCGCGGCACTCGCCTGTCAACGAAAGCACTTGCGGGTTGAAGCATTTTCGGTCCGCGACCGCGAAGCCGAAGGCGCTGCCGCGTCGATGGTCGCCGAGGGATTGGGGCTCGACCTGCAAATCCTCCGGACGGATGGTTCGCTCTGGAACATGTTCGCGGAGCCCTACCACTTCACCGCCGGCGGGTTCCCGATGACCAAGCAGCTTTCGGAACTGGTCGCGCTGCAGCGCCCCGGCGTGCCGTGCCTGAACGGATTCGTGGGCGACCCGATCTTGCGCGGCACCCTCGACCGCGTCGAGGGCAAACTGGAAGGCGAAACCCGTGAGGAACTCGCCGTCGTGTTCCAGCGCGCGCAGCGCATGAAGCACACGCACGTCCGCATGGACCTGCTCGACCCGTCCACCGTAAATCATTGCGACGAGCGCACGCTGGCCGTCTGGCGGAAACACCTGGCACGCTGGCAGCACACAGGGCGGCCCTTCTTCGGGCCGACGGTCTTCGTGAGGCAGCGGCACTTTCTTTCCAACAATTTTCTGCAACACCTCGACGTGGCCGAGGGAATCCTCCCCTTCACGGCGTGGGAGATCATCCAGTACAAGCTGCAACACGACCCCGCCTGCTGCGGC
This sequence comes from Phycisphaerales bacterium, assembly GCA_028288775.1. Lineage (GTDB taxonomy): Bacteria > Planctomycetota > Phycisphaerae > Tepidisphaerales > Tepidisphaeraceae > RYN-428. The sequence continues at coordinate 9,973 of JAQGHP010000611.1, forward strand.
TGGGAGACGTACGAGGCGCTGTTCCGCGCGTACTTCCCACAAATCGCCCACGTGCCCCACAACTCGAAGATGGGCGCACGGAACGACCTCAACCCCAAGCCCAGCTCTGCCACCAAGGCGTGGGCCGCCGCCACGCTGCGGGCCTTGTGCCGCTCGGGTTGCGTGCCGGTGCTCAATCGCCGCAAGTCGATCCCGCGGTTGATCGGGGCGCTCTCGGGCCGGCGTGATGTCGAGGTGGTGGCGCAGTTCGCCTATCGCCTGGTGATGCTGGACCGGCGGATGGCGAAGTCCGGCCTGGCGTTCGACTGGAACGCGATATAACTCCCGTCGGCGGTTCCCGTCGACCGTCTCCGCTCCCCGCTTCCACGTCCAATAAGTGCCCCGCGCGAAACCGCATTCCCTCCCACATCCGTCCGGTAACTGGTTGTGACTTGAACTTTCGCGCATAACGATGCGCCGGCGCGTCCGGTAAACTCCGCATTCCCAGCATTACCGGCTTTGCGGCAGAATCTGCGCACCCTCTCTAAAGGTTCCACCCGGCAAGTCGATAGTAACAGTGTTAGACGGCATCGCCGGCCGTTGGGCACAGCGAGTGCCCGGGATCAGGGACGCGGACGCCGCGGCCCCCGGGCATCGGGAGGCTTTGCCTCGATCGAGGAGAACAATGCACATGAGCACCACGACCAAGGTGAAGGACGTACTCACCACCGGCGAAGTCGCCAAGATCTGCAACGTCGCGCCCCGCACCGTCAGCAAGTGGTTCGATTCGGGCGCGCTGCACGGCTACCGCATCCCGGGCAGCAAGGACCGCCGCATCCCCCTTAACCAGCTTATCCGCTTCATGAAGCATCACGGCATGCCGCTCAACGGCCTGATGACCGGCTGCACCCGCGTGCTCATCGTCGACGACGAGCAGGACATCGTCGAGGTGCTCGAGAAGATCCT
>JAQGHP010000613.1 GCA_028288775.1 Phycisphaerales bacterium
GAGCCGAGGTTATTGAAGATGTAGGGGAAGGCGCCGATGAACGGGATGTCGGGGCCCTTGAACCCAATGCAACCGAAGAGGCTCAGCTCCCAGCCAAATACGACCGTGCAGGACAGTCCGTACACGCCGGTCAGATATCTCAGCTCGGCGGCCGTGACAATGCCATCGCCCCCGCTCTCCCCCCACCCGACTTCGCCATTGGGCGGGGCGACCGGCACCACGCTATTGGGCGCAACGTACCGCACGTCGTCAATGTGGGCGCCGATGTCCAATGCCAGCCCCAGGCGGCCATACACCGAGACGGCCGGGATGCCAAAGAAATCGATCTGCCCGCCCAAGTCCAGGAACACGGAACCCTCGAACCCGACCTGGAAATGGTCCTGGTTGCCAATGAAGAAGCCGTCCAGCAGGTTCTTTTCGTGATAGATGTTGTTCCCGGTCAGCCCGCTGGAATCCAGGCCCAGGTCGAGGTTGACGAAAAAACCGACCGAGCCGCCGATTTGTGCGGTGACCGATGCATCCGCGAAGCCGATGCTGAAGACCGGAATGGTTATTTTCGGGCTCTCCACGGACTGCGATACTTCCAGCTTGCCTGGGTTGAATTCGACGAGCTTGACGTTCTGGCCGAGCAGGAGGTTGATGATTGAGCCGGCGGGATTGTCGAGAACCGGGAAGGTCAGGTCATCGGCGCGGAGCGTATTGAGAATGCCGCTGAAGGGGGATTGCTCGCCGGACGTACCCCCCTGCCCGGCCTGGGCGGGGAGCGTGCCGGTATTGGGGGCCGTGGCGAGATACTGGCTGAGGTTTAGCGTCCCGCCGGCCCCAAGCAGACCGTTCGCCTGGCTCACCAGGCCCGCGAGCTTGAAGAGCAAATCAAACCCGGGTTGGTCGGCGATGTTGCCGAGAATCTCTCCCGGCGTCTTCCCCAGCAACGGCAACTCGTAGTTCAGGATGTCCACCAGCTTCTGCGGCAGCGGATCGTATTGCTGGATTTTCTGCAGGACCGGTCCGACGATCTGATTGAAGAAGTCGCCCAGCTCGAACTGCACGGGGCCAAAGCCGTCCGCCGGGTTGGTCGAGTTGCCCGTCCCGAAGTAGAGCGCGCCGGGGTTGGAAGGGTTCCAGTTCGCCTTGAACTCCGTGGCCGCGCCGGGGCCGCTGCCGGGATCGCCCAGGTAGAACCCGATCGGCAAATCGAGCGTGCCGCCGCTGCCCGAGAGGAACTCCCCTTGCACCACGGTCGGCGCATTGTTGTTGGTCGCGGCCATGTCGCCCGGGCCGATTTTCCCACCGGCCCCCTTGGGGCTGACCAAATCGAGGCCGAGGTTGAAGTGGATGCTCGCCGTGCCGTTGGAGACGCCGTAGCTTACCGGGCCGAAGGTACCCCCGATCTTGTCGAAGTTCCCGGTGACGCTCGTCGTCAGCGACACCTCGGGGCTGGTGGCGGAGCTGTTGTCAACGATGTAAAACCCGCTGGTCTTGTCCAGCCCGAACTCGATATTGGCGTTGAACTGGACGCCTACGCTGACATTGCCGTTCAGCGAGAAGAGATTCGACCCGAATGCGAAGGGCTCGCTGATCCCCGCCACGTTGTAGTGGAAATTAAGAAGGTAGTGGAAGACGCCCGTAGCCGGGTTGTTGTCGGGCTTGGGCGTCAGGGAGACGGAACCCGCGTCAAGCCCGCTATGGGCGATCGCGGTCTGGACGGAGTTGTCGAACGCCGTCGGCGTCGAGACGCCGTTGTTCAAAATCGCCTGGAAAAAACTCGTGCCCTTGGAGACGAAGTCCCACACGGATTTCAGCGGCTGCCCCGCCAGCGGCACGTTCGCCGCGGCCTGCGGGACATTGCCCCAGCCGGTGATAAACTGGATCACCGACGTGAGGCCCGCCTGGGCGCTGGTCGCGTTGTAGTTGCTGGCCGATGACAGGTCCCCCAAGCCTTGCGGCGTGACGACAACCGTCCCGGGATGGGAAATGTCGGCCCAGGCGATGGTGATCTGCGGACTGGCGCCCGGTGAGGGCAGTCCGCTGACGATGGGGATAACCGTTTGCGCTTTGCCGTCCGCGACCGGCGTTCCCAGCGCCGCGGTCGGCGCGTTGTTTTGCAGCTTGGTGAGGGTCAGTTGCGTGCCCCCGCCGGGGACGACGAACGGCACCGTCAACGTCGCGTTGTTCGCCGGGTTCGAAGCGCTGCTCACCGTCCCGCTGCCGCCGTTCACTCCGACGTGCAAATAACCGAGCGTGGCGTCGGCGTTGTGGGTAATGCTGGCCGGGTTCGTGGTGAAGCTGGCGGAGATTTTGCTGCCGCTGCCGGGGATGACGTAGAAGCGGTCGGTGGCGGACAATGCCGGCGCGAACCCCAGGCCGACGAGAATGTTGGCGGTGTTGGTGCCGGTCGCACTAATCGTGCCGGTGTTCTGGAAGACGTCCGTGCTCGTCGGCTCGGTGACGTTCACCGCCCATTTCAAGCTCGAGGGGATCGACTGACTCGCCGTGAGGGCGAATTCGATGTCGCTGGCGGTAACCGTCACCGTCACATTCGCCGGTAGGAGCGCGCCGTTCAAGGCCGTTTGCAGGTCCTGCGCGGTGGTGATGTTCGTTATCGAATTGACGACGTTCTGGAACACCGTGCCGAGCGTAACGCCGGCCCCGATGCTCGACCCGAAGAAGCCCAGGTTCTCGCCCAGAAACGCGCTATCGCCCGCGTGATTCAGCACGGCGGGCAGCGCCTTGAGCCCGTTCAAGGCCACGTCCGGCGTAATGTTGTTGAAGTTGACGAACTGCGTGACCGCGGCGGTGTTGAGCGTGAAGGTTTGCGCCTGCTTGACGTCCGCCCAGGAGACCCCCAGCGTGCCGTTGGCCGAGGACATCGCCGCCAGGTTCGTCGTCAGCGGGAGCGACGCCGACGCCGTGCCCGACACGCTCGGCCCCGCCATCGCGTTGAGATTCGCGGCGACCATTTCGTTGGAGGAAATGACGCCCGGCGTCGGCGGATTGTCCGTGTTAGGGTCGTGCAGCGCCAGCGCCGCGCTGCCCGTCATCGACATCGTGCCGTTGGTGATCGTCACGCCCAGGAAGCCCAGGTGCGTGTTCCCGTTGACGGCCGCAGTTCCGGAAAAAGTCGCGCTGAGTACGGGGCTTCCGGTGTCGAGGATGAAAAATTGATTGTTCGTGTCCACGCCGAACGTAATGGTGGTCGTCGTGCTCACCGACACGCTCATCGTCCCGCCGAGCGGCAGGTTTAATTGCGAATCGATCCCCAGATTGATCGGAAGGCTTTGCACCGAACTGGCCGGGAGGGTCAGGGAAACGCGGATGTCGTTGGCGGTGGTCGTGATGCTCGCGTTTGCCGCGCCGACGCCCGGGAGGCCCCGCAGGAGCGTGAGCAACTGCCCGCCGGTGCTGAACGCCAGCACCTGCTGGTTCTGGGCATTGGTCGTCGAATCGGTGTGGTTCGTTAGCGCGCCCGTCAGAAGCTGCTGCGCATTCAACACGGCGCCGAAGGATTTCCCGACCAGCGGCATCGTCGCCATGAACGGGCTGTTGCCCGCCAGGTTCATCGTCGTGGCGTCACTGATGGTCTGCACGACGCCGTCCAGCCCAAGGCTGAAAGTCGTCGGCAGGATGCTCTGAAAGGATGCCAGTTGGGAGAGCGTGGGGTCGGTGTTCAACGTCGAAGTCGCGACCGTCGGCTTGGCGAGGTCGGCCCAGCTTATCGTGAGCGCGTGGGCGCTGGGGGCGAGTGCCGCGTTGAAATTGACGGTGAACGTCGTCGGACCGGCCTGGGTGATGCTGGTGGTGACCAGCGAGGGGATGGGCGTCGCATTAAATTCCGGAAGCGTCAGTCGTCCCGGTTGGCCGGGCGTGCTCTGGTCGATCAGGCCGAACGTGAACGTCGGAGTCAGCGATGCCGACGCCCCCGTGACATTCAGATCCACCACGCCCAGCGCGCCACTCGCGCCCGGCAAAGCCGAGAGCACGTTGCCCGAGATCTGCATGACCGCGTTGGTATCTTGAATGTAGAAAATGCCGCTCGACGACCCGGCGTCCCAGTACGCGCCGAGCGTCACCTGGAAGTCCAGGGTGGCCGCCACTGAAAGCGTCCCCCCCAACGACAGGTTGACGCCGTACGGCCCCGCGATCGGGACCTGGACCGTAGTGGTTGTCAGGAAATGGGCGTCGAGTTCCAGGTTGTCGAGATTGTCGCGCGTTGCAATGACCGCAACGCCGTCCCCGATCCCCCCGTTCCCCTCAAGCCCCGCGCTCAGTGCCGCCAGCGACGCATAGCTGGGCGCCAGACGGTTGAACAAGGATTTGAGCGCCGCGCCGGGATCATAATGCGCCCCCACCCCCGTCCCCACCAACGGCAAACCGCGGCCCAGCGCCGAGCTGTCGTTCAACTTCGTAGCCCAAGCGGCAATGCCCGATGAATTGTTCGGCAGCAGCGCACCGTCGATCGCCGCCAGCAACGCCGCGTCGTGCGCGCCGCTCAGGACGATGCGTCTTTCCAACGGTTCCGTTACATAATTTCCCGCCCCCCCGCAGCGCCGACGTTCCTCCCTGCGCCGTCGCGCGTGTTTTCGTGAACGCAGCATTCGTCTCCCGTCCGAAACAGCAGGACCCCTGGAATCTTCGAATTGCCGCGGTATACCGGAAACCGATCACGCGGGTGCAACCCCAAGCATCCGAAATGGTAGCAAATTCTCGGGAGAATTCACACCAAAATATGCTCCCCCGAGGAAGTAAACCGCTCCGCGATATAATGGTCGCAAAAACAAGAACCCGATGGGCAATCTCCCATGGCTCTCCGCGCCCTTGCGTATTCAAGTGAAGCACGTTTTTAAGTAGCCATGGCAATCGGCGCGTGCATCGCCCTCCCTGCAAGGAATGGGCGAATAAAGTAGTTCGCTAAATCGATGTGTTAAAAATGCGGGGGATAAACGCAACATCCCCCAGCTTGTCACTCCGGGGCACGGGGAGGGAAAAACTCCCCGAACGCAACCCTCTTCATAAGGTCTCTCTACGTGGCTCAAGGACTTACCACAGTTTTGAGCATGGAACGAGTGACAAGGGGCTGGGATTGCGGACCGCCGGCCCGTGCCGGTGGCGATCGTGCGGCTTTTCGCGGAGGGTGGGGGCGGCCAAGATCTCCCGCACGACCGTGATCAACATCCTCCAGGAGAACAAGCTGGACCCCAGGACCGACCCGGCCAAGGGGACGTGGGGTGGCCATCCAAGTGTGTCATACTTGGCGTGTAGGAGTAGGGAAATAGCGTTCACGGTTCAGGGTTGACGAATGAGCTGGCCCGCATTTTCCAACCCTGAGCACCAAACCCTTACCTCAATAACCCGCCTGCGTCCGGAGAGAACGGCCAAACTCTCGCCCGGAGACCCCGCGCAGGAAAATTGTCCCCCTTTGCCCTCCGCCGCGTATTGATGAGTGAGAGCAGCGCCATGGATGATTTCAATTTGCTACGGCAGTACGTTGAACACGGGTCGGCCGACGCCTTCGGCGAGCTGGTGCGGCGGCACATCGGGCTGGTTTACTCCGCGGCCCTCCGGCAGATGCGCGACCCCCATGACGCACAGGACGTGACGCAGGGGGTCTTCATCGCACTCGCCCGTGACGCACACAAACTTCGGCGGCAGCAGCTGCTCGCGGGTTGGCTGGTGACGGCGACCCGTTACCTCGCGCTAAATGCCCGCAAGTCCGCGTCGCGCCGCCGGGATCACGAGCGCAGGGCCGCCGAGCTGGCGAACACCATGACCAACGAAAACGATTCACCCCCCTGGGAGCGGGTCGCGCCGGAACTCGACGAGGCGATGGCCAGGCTCAAGCCGCGGGCGCGGGACGCGGTGCTGCTGCGATACTTCCAGGGAAAGAGCGTGCGCGAGACCGCCGAGGCGCTGGGCATCAGCGAGGACGCGGCCAAGAGGCGGCTCTCGCGGGCGCTCGAGCAACTCCGCGGGATGTTCCGCCGGCGGGGGATTTCGGTCTCTCTCGTGGCGCTTGCGACTTTGCTCACGACCCACAGCGTTCACGCCGCCCCGCCCGCACTCGTCGCCGCGACGACCGCGGCGTCAATGAAATTCGCCACCATCACAACCCTTCAGAAAGGAACGGCGACCCTCATGTCACTCCTCAAAACCAAAGCCGCGGCGGGCCTGCTCGCGCTAACCGTCACGGGAACCACGGGCGTCGTCGTACACCGCGCCCTGGCCCGCGCGGCGGTCGCGCCCGCGGCGTCCAATGCGCCCGTGCTGCGTGCCGACGCCTCGCCCAAGGCGCCGCAAGCATCCGGCGACACGAGCAAGGCGGCGGCGTGGCGCAAGCGGTTCGACGAGGTTTACAAGCTCGACGAAGGCCAGGACCTCAAGAGAGTCCCGCCGCCCTTTATTCCCGAACGCACCGCGTACTTTAACGCCATCGACGCGAGCGGATTCATGATGGACCCCGCGGCGGACGGGATGACCGTCTTCGTCATGGAAGGGGACACGCCGGAGTTCAACTCCTGGGCCCGCGGCGCGCCGACGGTTTCCAGCGTCCTGGGGTCGCTGGCCGGCATCCCTTCGTACAAACTCGAGCTCGCCCTGAAGGACGGACTGCGCCCGCTGCCCGGCGATTGGGTTCTCCGCAAGGATTTGCAGGAGGACAAGAAGATTGAAGCCCTCGGCAAGATCATTCGCGACGAGCTGAAATGGAAAGTCCATTTCGAGAAGCGCAGCGCCGAGCACGAGGTGATCATCGTTACGGGCGGATTCGTCGCGCCCAAGGACAATCCCGAGCACATGGTCGACATCTTCATTGACGAGAAGCCCAATCGGGGCGCTGCCGGGGGAGGGCTCGACGGGTTTCTCCGGGCGCTGGGCGAGCTTTGCAACACCGAAACCATTGACGAAGCCGCCGCACCGCCGGGCAACGGCGTCTTCTGGCGCACTCACACCGGCTCGAACCTGTCGCGTGAAAAGGCCGACAAAATGCTCGCCAACGTGACGGCGCAGACGGGCCTTCAATTCAAACGCGCCCGGCGGGTGACGAGCCACTGGGTGGCGGTTCAGGAATGAGAAGTGATGTTCCCGTGCACCGGCGGAAACATGGTCCTCGGTGCGGACCCCCCTACTGTATTGACAGCGTTCAACTGATTGCATTGCTGGCACGGGCAGGACGCACGTGTCACGAGATGGTTCTGACGCCGCGTTTATGGCGCAGCTTTTCAGGCTTCGATTCAGTCTAGAAGCCTGCACCACAAGATGCGAATCGCACACCGACGCCGAGTCATGATGACGACGGAATCCATCCCGACGCCTCAAGCCGCCGATCCGCCTGCCGAGGCGCTGCTTCGGACGCCGCCACAAGTCACGGCGGTCCGTGTTCGACTCGCGCACGGACAAGCGCGCAGGCATATCGTCGTCGCCTTCCTCCTTGCATGCGTCTTTGCGGCGTGCTATGAGCTCTACACCCGCCACAACGATTTCCCGGCGTACTACCACGACGACGAGGCCGACAAGGCCGCACAGATCATCCACCGCGACCGCAATTTCAACCATCCTCAGTTGATGCTCGAAACCGCGCAGCTTCTGGCCGCGGCGAGGCACACGCCGCCGGAGATTCAGGCGACCGTGGAAACCGGCCGGGCCGCATCCGCGGCGCTGGCGGCGTTGGGCGTGGTTGCGATGGCGCTCGCCGGGTTTCGATTGCATGGATTTCCGGGATTGCTCGTGACGGCCTTGGCCGTGGGGTTGTGCCCTGCGCTCCTGGTGCACGCGCACTATATGAAGGAAGACGCGTCGCTGATCGCCGGCATGGGCCTGTGCGTCCTGGCGGCACGGGTCGCGTGGTCGCGAGGCGAAGGCACGACCGATGTGGCATCGCTCTGCTTCCTGGGCGCTGCGTGCGGGCTGGCGGCATCGGGGAAGTACACGGGCGCGTTTACGCTCGCCGTGGCGGTTCCATTTGCAATGGCTTGGGGCCGGCCCGGCCGGAAAGCCGCGGGCATGCGGGCGCTGCTGTTGGTGTTGGCCGCGGCGGCGTTTTTTCTGCTCGTCAACCACCGTGCGTTCGGCCACTTTGCAACGATGGGCAGCCGGTTTAATGGCGAGCGACACCAGACGCTGGAAGGCCTTTGGGGCTTTCGGTTGTCCCGGCCGAACTTGTATCACGCGACGGTTTTTGTTCGTCAGTGCATGCCGCATGTGATCGTGCTTGCGGGCATTTACGTCGCGCTCTTACTCGCGCGGCGCACCGGGCGTGGCTTCGACCTGTTCCTTGTCGTCCTCGCGGGTGGATACCTGGCAATGATCTCGTTCTCCGCGGTGCCGTTCAATCGCTACGTGCTGCCGGTGGTGGTGCTGGCGCATCTGGCCGCGGGAATGGCGGTGCTGCGGCTGCGCGAGCTCGTCCATCACCCGTTGCTGCGCGGGGCGGTATGGGGACCCGGGGCGGCGCTGATCCTCGCGCTTCAACTCCCGCGATGTCTCGATTACTCGTCGCAGTTTGCGAACGACAGCCGCGAGCGGCTTCGGGCGTGGGTGGCGGCGAATCTACCTTCGGACGCGGTCATCGTGCAGGACGGCTACGTGGGATTGCAGGAACCCTTCGATCCGCGCCTCGGCCGGTGCGATCGGCCGGAGATCCGCCTTTACGGCTCGCGGTCTTACGGGTGCGGGCAGTCCGCGGCGGACGCGGGCGATCTCGACGTCCTCCGCCGGCTTGGCGTGGATTACGTCGCGGTCGCGGACACCGAATACAACTGGTACCTCGACGTCAACGTCAAGTCGGATCCGGACGGACGAGCGACGTTCGCCGACCGTCGGCGGTGGTACCAGGACCTTTTCCGCGACGGCCGGCTGGTCTGGTGCGGAGCCCCCGCGCACCCGACCTTCAGCCAGTACAACAACCCCGAAATCCGGCTCTACCGGTTGCAGCGAGGAAGGTGAGGCGCATGCGAATTCGTCAATGTCTTTCTGTCGCGTCGAGGCGGGGCGGGCTCTCTTGCCTCATAATGACGAACACAAGATTCGCGTCTACGAAGGCAGATATGCCTCCGCTCGCCGACCCGAGACAGAAGAGAATGCCTGCGACATCAACAATGCGGGTCGGCCGACCTGCCTTCAGCCTCACCGAGCTATTAGTTGTCCTTGGCATCATCACGCTACTAGTTGCGCTCCTGCTCCCGACAATCCCGAAGGTCCGTCGTCTGGCGAACAGCGCGTTGTGCAAGTCCAACCTCCGGGAGTGCGGGCTTTCGCTGCTGATGTACGCGAACGAGAACGAAGGGTGGCTGTTTCCGGAGAACTGGGGCAGCGATAAGCCGCGGGAGAAGCGGTGGCCGGTTTACGTGTTCCGGCCGGCGGAATGGAACCCGCCGGTGATGAAATGCCCGGACGACCTTCAGCCCAAGGAAGACCACTCGTACATCCTCAACGCGCATCTGTCGGATAAGAAAATCCGCTACGGCAAGAGCCCCGGCATCCCCGTGGACCGCGTCGTCTGGATGGGGGAAAAGGTCTCCACCAGCGACGATTACTACATGGAAAACACCGGCCCGAGCAGCGACTTCGATTCCATCGTCGAGCCCTACCGCCACGGCATCAACCTCGGCTCGAACTACCTTTACCTCGACACTCACGTAAGCGCCCAGCCGCCTGTCGCGGTCGACGGCCTTCTCGATCCGTGGGACGTTCCGGGCAACCCGGATGCGCCGACGGACCCGTCGTCGTCCGCGCCGCCAAAGGCGCAGGCAGGCATTGGGGGCCGCCCATGAAGCTTTGCAATCTTGGGCGTCGACGCTGGATCGTGATCGGCCTCGTCATGGGGTCGCTGGTGGGCGTTTGTAATTGGGCATCGGGCCCGGGGTATCGCGATGACAATTCGCGAACGCTCTCGCAGCCGCTGTTTGAACGCGGTCTCACCGCGCCGCCGGGTGCGGCGTTTCGGCTGGGCGATTTGACGATCCATCCGCCCGAAGCCGGCGGGGTCTATTGGGTCACGGGGACGTATTACGAATCCGTCGGCCGGGATGAGGTGCATAGCGGACGCTTCAAGTTTCGGGCGGCGACGCCATACGAGCCCCGGCTGGCTGTTGACGTGGCCGACCCCGACACCTTCACGGTCGTCCAATATCTGGACGAACTCGCGCCGCGCATCCCGCAGGCGCACATCCGCTATCATTATGCCTGGTCCGAAAAAACCGGACTGACACTGACGGCCTGGGTCGCCGGTGCGATGCTCCTCATAGGCTTCGTCTGGCCGACGGTCCTGCGAAGACTGGCCGGCCCGCTGCCGGCGCACGAGGTTGAGGCACTCACCTCATCAACAGCTCCGCCGTCTCCCGGCGTGCCCGTCTCGCCGCCCGCGGCCGACGACGATCTTCTTGAATTGGTCGCAAATCTTGAGGCAAACGCCACGACGACGGCCGGCTCTCCCGCGCCCGTCGAAATCCCCGCCGACCTCTCCACGCCGGTCCGCGCCCTGAGTGCGACACCGCTCGATGCGTCGGTCGTGAAACCGACGCAAGAGGAAAAGGACTACCGCGGCGAGTATTACCCGACGATCGTTCACGCAAACCACACCGCCCCAGTTTCACGTCGCTAGTAGATTTGAAGATTCACCGCGGAAACGCCGTACGCAACATGGCTCATATTTGCGACATCACGGCTACCGCCGCGCGTATTTTGATGACGGCACGCCGCTCGAGCCTGCTTCCAACGAGGAATGTCAGATCGACGCGCTGCCGCAGAGCTGGTCCGTCCTGTCCGGCGCGGGGACGCGCGAGCGGTCGCAGATTGCGATGCAGAGCGTTGGCCAGCGCCTCGTCCGTCGCGGCGACCGCCAGATCCGCCTCTTCGACCCGCCGTTCGACAAATCATCCCTCAACCCCGGGTACATCAAGGGCTACGTCCCGGGCGTCAGGGAGAACGGCGGCCAATACACCCACGCCGCCATCTGGACGGTTATGGCCTTTGCGGCAATGGGGGATTCGGACCGCGCGTGGGAACTCTTCGCTCTGATCAATCCGGTGTTGCATGCTTCCACGCCCACGGACATTTCCGTTTACAAGGTGGAGCCTTATGTAGTCGCCGCCGACGTGTACGGCGTCGCCCCCCATACCGGCCGCGGCGGCTGGACCTGGTACACCGGCTCGGCCGGATGGATGTACCGCCTTATTACCGAGTCGCTTCTGGGCCTGTACCTGGAAGTCGACAAACTCCGCTTCGCGCCATGCATCCCCAAGACCTGGCCGGCCTTCAAGGTTCACTACCGCTACCGCGAAACGTTCTACCACATCACCCTCCATAACAACGGCGGAGCGAACGTCACCCGCGTCGTCCTGGACGGCGTCGCGCAACAGGAAAAGGTTTTATCCCTTATCGACGACCGCAATGAGCACAACGTGAATGTCGACCTGGGCTAATCGCAGCGCGCCGACAACGCGGGTTCTACAAATCGGCCCGTGACGCGCGAGGCGGGAGCGGCTTGCCGCCTGGCCGGTGGGTTCCCGCCCCGTGCCCCCCGCGGCCCCGGCTCAATGGCCGAACAGGCCGCCGATGAGCCGCCGGGCCAGTCTCTGCGCCGCCGGGTTCCGGATCAGGGCCTGCGGGTTATTTACGATGTCCCTCAACGGCAGCGTGCCGTTGTACTGAAGCGGCACCCGCAGCTCGCCGACGAGGGACACGCCGCTGTCCACGGACAAGCCCGCGTAGAGCACGTTGCCGCCGCTCTTGACGATACCCTATTCCGCGGCGAACAGGTTCTCGTATCTGAGCGTCACCGGCAACGTCAGGTGCTGTGCTTCGACCCGCCGGCGGGGATGGCCGTTCGGCTTCTGCCTTGAGGCGCATGCTGAACTCGGCCTCCGTGATCTGCCCCCGCCGCGGGCCCCGGCTCAAGAAATGAGCCGGGGCCCTGGGGAAAAGCTAAATGAACGGCGGGCGGGTCACACGACCTTTTTACCGCCCCCACCGCCGCCTCCGGTGCCCCCACCACCGCTTGCAGGAGGGATAGTTCCGATAGTGCCGGTTCCGGTCTTCACGGCGATGCTGAAGCTGCCGCGAAGGCTCGCGGTCACGATGTCGGCAACCGAGACGGTTTGGGTGCCGGCCGAGCCGAGCGTGATCGAGAAGACGTGCGTGCCGGCGTCGGCACTGGTAAACGTGTAGTCGGCCGGCAGGAGGTTGCCTCCGCCGGAAGGGCCGGTGAAGTGGACCTTGCCGGTGTAGCCCGTGACCGTGTTGCCGTAGGCGTCTACCGCCGACAGGGTCGCGGTGAACGCGGTGCCGGTCGACGCGTTGGACGGGGTGCGGAAGGCGAAGCCCGCGACCGCGGCCGGCGTCACCGGGATGTCCCGCTGGAAGCTCGACATCGCGGCGTTCGCCGAATCCTGCACGGTAAACGTCTGCCCTCCGGAAGACTTGAGCGTGACAGCGAACGTGTGCGTACCGGCGTCGGCTGCGCCGAACGTGTAGGACGCGGGGAGGCCCGCCTGCGTGTCGCTGGTGGCGAAGCTCAGCGTGCCGCGATAGCCGGCGGCGAGGTTGCCGTAGACGTCGTGGACGCTCACGGTAATCGACTGTGCAGTGCCCGCGGTGACGCCGTGCAGCCCCGTCGCCGAGAACGTCGCGGGGGCCGCGGAGGTGACCACGATGCCGCCCTGGGTGGCGGTGATCGTCGCGTTGGAGTAGTCGCTGACGGTTAGCGATTGCAAGCCGGCGGTCCTGAGGGTGACGCTGAAGGAATGCGTGCCGGCGTCGGCGGCGGTGAACGCGTAGTAACCGGGCAGGGCCGCCTGCGAGTCGCTGCTGCTGAAGTAAACGGCACCGGAATAATCGACGGCGACATTGCCGAACGCGTCGTACGCCGTGACCGTCAGCGTCCGCGCCGTGCCGGCGACGCCGCCGGAAATTGACGAGGTGACGAACACCGCGGCGTCGCCCGGAGTCCCCGAGATCGACTCCACGCCGGCGAGGCCGGCGTTTGACGTGTCGGCCGCAGAGAGCGTCTGCCCGCCCAGCGTCATCGGGGTGAAGGAAAAGTATCCGACGCCGTTGGCCAGCACGTGGTCGGCCGGCAATTGCGCGTTCGGGTCTGACGCAAAAAGGTGGGCGACGCCGTTGTACCCGGTGGCGACGTTGCCGAATTCATCGTACGCCGTGACGGTGACGGTGTGCTGCGAGCCGATGTGGCCGCCTCCGCCCACCAGGCCCAGCGACACGGCCGCGGTCGGCGTGACGAGGACCGAAGTCGAGCCGAGCGCCGTCGAATGGGCCGTGTCGGCGACGGTAATTTTAGCGCCGCCGGCGGTCTTCAGCACGGCGGAGAAGCTCTGCACGCCGGCGTCGGGCCCGACGAACGTGTAATCGGCGGGCAGGCCCGCCAGCACGTCGTCGCTGCTGAAGTGGACCGCGCCGGTGTAGTCGGCGGCATAATTGTCGAACGCATCCCGGGCCGTGACGGTGAACGCGGCGGGCGTGCCGGCGACGGAAGTCGCCACGGCTGAAATGCTGAACTTCGAGGCGGCGGCCGCGACGACGTTGAGCGTAAC
>JAQGHP010000626.1 GCA_028288775.1 Phycisphaerales bacterium
CTCAAGGCGTTCGGGTTCATCGTCCGCGTCATTGACGGCCATAACCCCGACGACATCCATAACGCCCTCAATGAGCTCAACGTCGTCAAGAACGGCAACCGCCCGCTCGCCATCGTCGCCCGAACCGTAAAGGGCTGGGGCGCGCCGGACGAACAAGGCATGGGCAAGCACGGCACACCAGTAAAGAAAGACAAGCTGGCCACGATCTTTGGCGAACTCGATCAGACCGCCAAAGACCTGGGCGTCGCCGACTACAAGCCCAATGGCGAGCTGAAGATTTCCCCGCCCAAGGCCACACCGAAGCCCGTTGAGGCGAAGCCGATCAAGATAGCATCGTTCGCCGAGGGTTTGGCCGCGGTGGGGTTGGACAAGGAGTTGGCCGCCGGCAAGCCGATCGCGCCGCGCAAGGCGTACGGTGCGGCGCTCGTCGCGCTCGGCGGGGCCGACAAGCGCGTCGTCGGGCTCGACGCGGACGTGAAGAACTCCACCCACGCCGAGTGGTTCGCCAAGCGGTATCCCGCGCAGTACCTCGAGTGCAAGATCGCCGAGCAGAACATGATCTCGGTGGCCGCGGGCGTGAGCGCCGCCGGCAAGATCCCCTTCTGTTCGACCTTCGCCAAGTTCGTCGTCCGCGCCTACGACCAGGTCGAGATGGCGATTATCGGCGGGGCCAACCTCAAGATCACCGGCACGCACGCCGGGGTCACGCTTGCCTCGGACGGCCCCAGCCAGATGTCGCTGCCGGACGTGGCGTTCTTCCGCAGCTTCTGCCACACCACCAACTTCAACGGCCGCCCCGCCGTCACCTACTTCTTCCCCGCCGACGCGGTCAGTTGCTATAAGACCACCGAGCTGATGGCCAACCTCGACGGCACCTGCTACCAGCGCGCCCTCCGCGCGGATGTAAAGGCGCTGTACAAGCCCGAAGAGACCTTCGAAGTGGGCGGCTACAAGGTCCTGCGCGAAGGCAAGGATATGGTATTCGTCACCGCCGGTTACATGGTGCATGAATGCCTGAAAGTCGCCGATGAGCTGGCGAAGAATGGCAAGAAGGCCACCGTCATCGACGCCTACAGCCTGCCGCTGCAGACCAAGGGCATTTTGGAAATCGCCCAGAAGAACGGCGGCACGATCATCACAGTCGAAGACAACTACACCGGCGGCCTAGACGCCGAGCTGGCGATCGCGATCGCCGAAACCGGCGCGCCCATGAAGCTAAAGCACCTCTACGTCCACCAAATCCCCAAGAGCGGCCGAGAGCCGCAAGACGTGCTGGATTATCTGGGCCTTGGGGCGAAACAAATCCTGGCTGCGGTGTGAAGATGCACTGACAGAGGTAATGAAGCACAAAGGGCGGCCGACAATGGCCGCCCTTTTTCCTATAACGGCAGATATTCCACACGATTCGAAATGTCGTCCGGCTCATAGGCCTTCGCAACCAATTCCAGTTCATCAATGCACCGGCCGATGGTCATTGCGAGCTGTTCACCAAAGATGACGCCGGCAAAACGTTCTCCGCTCGCTTGGCGGTGGGCCGCTTCGCGAAGCAGATCGCGATCCTAACTGAACAACACGCGACCGAGGGTCGTGGCCCTATCGAGCAGCAAGGGGTCGGGAAGCCGATCGCTTCCATCCTCATACGCGGTGAGAACATCAACCCCGCGAAGGCGCAGGCCCGCGGTGATCGCACGGCGAACGTGATGGTCCATGTAGAGCGCCAGACTCAAGGCCGCAGCCCCGATGCCCGCAACTTCGCCCGCCCCGGCGTCTCCCCCGCCTGCGCGCGGAGCGATGCGACCTCCCGACAATCCTGCTCAATGCGCGCGTCCATCTGCTGCTTGTGATCGTGGTAATACGCGAGCGCGGCATAAATCCGTGCGACCGACAAGTGCGGAAACTGGACGTGCATTTCCTCCGCAGTCGATCCGTGAGCAAGCTTGTCGAGGACGACTTCGATCACCTTGACGTTCGTGTCGTCGATCCAAGCCTCGCCTTTGTCGTCAAGGAGAATATGCCCTTCGGTTACCAACGTCATCAGACCCCGTCCTTTGATTGAACCGAAACTATTATAGCAAATCGCGTGGGCTTAGCAGCATCTTCCGGGCCTCGCTTCGAAGCGCACGCCTTTCGCGAACCACTGTACCCGTCGTATAATGTATCGCGTAGCAATTGACGGCGTGAGTTATGACGACCCTCCTCGGAGTCCCTCAAATCTCGCAGACGCTTCTCGAAGACCTCGATCGGGTCGGGCGGAAATACGCGCGGTGGACACCGCAGGCGTACTTCGAGCTCGGCGGTTCGTATCTAGTCGAGTATTGCCGTGGGAACCTGGAGATCCTCCCGATGCCGACCATGGCGCACCAGCGGATCGCGGCCATGCTGTACTCGTCGTTGCGCGCCGCGGCTCCCGCGGGCGGCGACGTCCTGTTCGCCGGGACCCGCGTGAAGGTCGCGGACGAGACGTACCGTGAGCCGGACGTGCTTTACATCCCCGCCGAGCGGGTCTCACGGGAGCAGGAGGAATATACCGAGCACCCGGCGATCGTGATCGAAGTCGTAAGCGAATCGAACCGCGACCACGATCTCGAAACCAAGCGCCGGGAATACGCCCAGGCCGGCATCCCCGAATACTGGATCGTCGATCCTGGGCTTTCGCTCATTACCGTCTTGAAGCTCCAGGGCAAACGCTACGCCGTTCACGGAGAATTCAAGCCCGGTCAGACTGCCGCCTCGGCAATTTTGCCGGCGTTTACGATCGACGTTTCCGCTTGCCTTGCCCCCGCGAAGCGGTAGCATCCGTCCGGGTTTGACGGCGTGCCCGCCTGCCATTCTACTTACACATGTATCGCGAACCGGGAACCGGAAATTTCCCGGCAGATCTTCCACAATTTTCGGTGAACCGCATGGGACTCCTCGACCGCAACCGGCCTAATCCGTCCTCGCAGGGCACTGCCACGCCCTTCTCCAACATGCCGCTCGGCGGCGCGCCCGTGCAGGCGATCGAGCCGGGCCGGCTCTGGGAACTTCTCGCCGCCACGGTGGCCGCGAAGGACGGAAACCGCCTCGGACAGCTCGCCTCCGCACACCGCGAAGTCATCGCCCGCAACTTCCCGGAGTGGCAGAAGGTGCCCGTCGCCATGCGCGAGAACCAGGCGGCGATGCAGCAGTACGCCAACGTGCTCATCGTCGTCGCCCAATTCTTCCGCGACGTATTCAACGACCCCACCCTCCTCAAACTCCTCACCGGCGACGACGCCAACAACCCCCTCTCCCGCTGGCAAAACAACCTCCGGCAGGCCGACGCCCTCATGGGCGAGCTGCGCTTCGACGAGGCGCGGGCGATCCTGGGCGTCGCGCTGACGGACATCGAAAAGATCGAGACCAGCGGGCCGGTCTCCTATGTGGCCGTCACCCACGGGAAAATCGCACACTGCTTCTTCCACTCCGGCGATCCCAACGCCGCGCTCCCGCACGCGGAAAAGGCGCTAGAATTGAGCGAAGCGAAGAACGATGAGCAGGGCACCGCCGCGGCACTGCGCGAGCTATACGACTTGCAGCGCTACCTGGGCAACTGGGACGTCGCGGCAAGTTACGCGGACCGCATCGCGGCCCACGCCGCCAAGAACGGTCACGCCCCCGAATCCGAACGCTGGGCAAAGCAGGCGCAGCTCGTTCGGGCCGGCGAACCGCTTTGCCGGATGACGTTTTGGGTCAACGACCTGCACTACGAGGCGGACGACCTTCCGCCGCTGGTCAACGCGAAAGTGCGTTACGGTTTCATGCGCAACCGCCAGCCGCTGGGCATTTGCCAGGGGCTCATATTGCGCGGGGCTCGGCTGGCCCAGGCCGGAAAGTACGAGGAAGCGCTGGCCGAGTTCCGCGCCGCCGCCAAGGCCGATCCGTTCGACCCCCAGCCGCACTATCAACGGGCCGCCACGCTCCTGTACCTCGAGCGCCCGGCGGACGCGGTGCAGGCGTACGATGCGACCGAGTCGCTGGCGCCCGGCTGGTTTTATTGCCGGGCAGACCGCTGGCTCGCCGCGGAAATCGCCGCGGGGCGCGAGGAGCTGGCCTCTTTCATGGTCCTGCGGACCGAAGAAATCCCCGAAGCCGCCATGTCTTGGGAAAAGAAGGAAACCGCCGTCAAGGAAGCACTCGCCCGCTCCACCACCGGCGGCGCAGCACTCCTGCACCTCTACCACGGCAAATGCCTCGCCCGCCTGGGCATAATCGGCGAGGCCCAAGCCGCCTTCCGCACCGGCCTGGAGCGCGCCCAGGAGCCCGACGTCCGCACCCGCCTGCTGGTGGAATTGCAGACGGCCATCGAAGACAAGGAAGAAAAGCTCCGCCTCCTCCGCGAAGCCGCCGACCTCAACGGCAACCTGATCGCCGGCGCCATCGCCCGGCTCGCCTCCCGCGAACTGGCCGAACTGGAAGCGCCGGCGCAGTAAGGCAAAGAATTAACCACGAAGGCACGAAGCCACGAAGTGGATTTGGAACTCGGAATACGGAAGGCAATGGATCGCGCATTCCAGTATTCGTTTCATAAAGTCCGCCGCAGCGCGGCTTCCATGCAAAGCCGGGATGTGGAATCAGCAGAAATTTCTTCGTGGCTTCGTGGCTTCGTGGTTGAACCCCTTCCGGGACTCGGCTGCCGAATTCTCCGTGTCTTCGTGGTGAATGATCCGGAACAAGGACAAGGATGTCGATCGAACTGTGCGTACTAGCCAGCGGCTCCTCCGGTAATTGCAGCGTGATCCGCACGCCCCGCGGCGTCATGCTCATCGACGCCGGCATCGGCCCGCGCGTCGTCCCCCAGCGCCTCCGCGGCACCGGCGTATCCGTCAGCGACATCTCCGCCGTCTGCCTCACCCACCTCGACCGCGACCATTTCTCGCCGACGTGGATCAACACCTTCGTCCGCAACAGCGTCGCCATTTACTGCCATGCCGACCGCGTCGCCGCCCTGCTCGCCTGCGAACACGGCGACCTTCTCGCCCCCCTCCTCCGCCCCTTCGACCGCGATCCCTTCGAGCCCCTCCCCGGCCTGCTCGCCCGCCCCATCGCCCTGGCGCATGATGAAGAAGGCTCGCACGGATTCGTCCTCGCCGGCCACGGCTGCCGCGTCGGCTACGCCACCGATCTGGGCCACGTCCCCGAACACCTCATCGCCGAGTTCCAGTCGCTGGACCTGTTGGCACTCGAAAGCAACTACGACCCCCGCATGCAGCGCGAGAGTCCCCGCCCCTGGTTCCTGAAGCAGCGGATCATGGGCGGCCGCGGCCACCTCTCCAACGACCAGGCCCTCGCCGCCATCCGGCGAGTCCTCGACCGCGCCCAGGCCACCGCCGCCCCGCTGCCGTCGCACATCGTGCTCCTGCACCGCAGCCGCCAGTGCAACTGCCCGACCCTCCTCCGCAAGCTCTTCACCAACGACCCCCGCATCGCCCCCCGCCGAGTCCTGTCCGAACAGTTCGAACGAACCGACTGGCTCCGCGCCAAAGGCGGCGTCCCCCTCGCCGGCGAACAACTGGTCCTGGCATGGGGTTAAACGCCTTCCCGTGAGCGCCCCCACCCCCAATCATTCACCGCTCTCGCCCTCACCCCCATTTTCACCAGCGCCAATGCCACTTTTGAACGATTTGAATGATTGTGAATGATTTTTTTGAGGGGACCCATCGGCCCACCGCCGCCCCGCTCCCCACGCCCCAACGCCCCCGGCCGATCTCCCTCCCGCCTCCGTCCGCGCGACAAAGCGCGACACTTTTCGAGTCGCGCAGCCTCGACCTCCCTCTTGCAACACACTTCATTTCAATGACTTGTGCGAAAAATTCCCGCGTGAGTTTTCGCGCGACGTCGCGCCCGCCTTCGGCCTGACCGAGCCCCCTGACCGATGCCCCCGCCGCGCGCAACCCCCACCCTCATTTCCAGCCCGCCGCAGCGGTTTCAACCCCCGTTGTGACCGATTCTGACCGATTTTGACCGATCTAAAGGCACTTCTCACAGAAAATCTGCTAAAATTACGACGGCCCCGAACGAAGTCTGTCTGGCCCGTTTCCGTCCTCGGCCCTCCCTCCGCCGCATGTCTCGGAATGTCGCACTTTGTCACAGATTCACGGTTTTCCGTTCATATTCTTGCCAAAACTTCCCTAACGCCAGCCTCGGCAGCATGTTACAGATTGATGGCAAATGTCACAGTGCGACATTCGCCGTAACATGCTTTTGCATCAATCACTTACCGACGTTTCATATGAATCGCCTCCGAAGGATAGGGTCCAGACGAATCCCCAGCCGCTCCCAATTCGCCCATTCATCCGGGTCAAACTGTTAATAACAAATTAGGGTGGAATTTACTTGAACTGACACCTCGGTCCCGATATGGTTCTGCCTGCTCAGCCAAGCTCATCTTTAGCACACGGGGGTGCGTACCCTCGGGGGTCGTTCCAGAATTCTCGCAAGGCATTTGGGAAGGGAATCTCATGTCTGCAATCCATGCGCACCAAGCGCCGGGCTCACGCTCCGCGCGCCGGTCCTCCTCTCGCCGTGCCGGTTGCAAAATCGCCCGGGCCGTGAACCTCGTAATCGAGCAGCTCGAGGGCCGCGTGCTGCTCAGCGGCACCCTCCCCGCCGCGGTGCATGCCAGCACGGACGCGGTCTACTCCGTCACCGGCGACCCGACCAGCGGCTACGCCGTCACGCTCTCCGCCGGAACCTATTCCTTCGACGCCAACGAAGGCGCCCCCGGCGGAGACTGGCAGAACCTCTCCCTCACCCTCACCGGCACCGCCGATGTCTCCTTCAACGCCCCCCAGACCTTCACCGCCTTCACCTTGTCCGCCACCGCCAAAGCCGCCGTCAGTTCCAGCGGCGGGGGCGTCTCGGGCAACCTCCTGGACGTCGCCGCCGGCGGCTTCTCCATGGCCCTCGACCCCGTCACCGGCAATCCCACCGCCACGCTGGACATGATGGACAACGACATGATCCTCCGCGGCCCCGCCTCCGGCTCCGGGGACGACGAACTGCCGGTGCTGCGGACCCTCCTGCACAGCGGCCTTCCCACCGGCGGTACGGGGCTCCGGAGCTCGGACGTCACCGAATCGGGCACCTCCTACGTCACCCGCCTGGGCTACCGCGACGGCCTGAGCACCTTCGACGGCCAAGCGACGATCAACGGCCAGGCGGTCAAGGCCAGCGACACCCTGGTCAAATACACCCTCAACGGGGACATGGACCTCGACGGGAGGGTCACCAACGCGGACTTTGCACGCTTCAGCAACGCCTTCGCCAGCCCCCCGGCGGCCGGGACGTCCACCTGGCAGCTCGGTGACTTCAACTATGACGGGAGGACCACCGGCAGTGACTACACCCTCCTGAGCAACGACTTCGGTCAGAACATCACCGGCCCAAACTTCGCCCGCAGCATCCTGCCGGTGGGCCTGCCGGTCACGGCCACCGAGGGCCAGCCGCTCACAAGCGCCAAGCTCGCGACCTTCACCGACACCCACAACGCCACGTCCCAAGTGACGCAGGCCACCGACTACACGGCGTCGGTCTCCTGGGGCGACGGGGTGTTCTCCCCGACCAACGTGACGGTCA
>JAQGHP010000639.1 GCA_028288775.1 Phycisphaerales bacterium
GGCCTCCTGTTGGGTGGTGATTTTCAGCACCACCATTCTGACAGGAGGCCGCGTTTCGCGCTAGCCCTCGCAACACCCGCCGTGGCGCGGACTTATTGTTGAATGGCATTGGGTTGAAAACCCGTGCAGGGTGCGTGGGAAGTCGAGAGTCACTTTCCACCGACGCATTTCGCACGGGTTGAAAACCCGTGCCACGATAAAGTAGCCCGCAGCCGGGCGCGTCTGCATCACTGCGCAACCGAACTTCGCTTCGTTTCGGGCCTGCGGCCCGACCGGGGCGACACGCCCCGGCTCTGAATTTCGTGAAGCATTTTAGGTCGGACGGATCAGTAGGTTCGGCCTCACCGAACACTTCGCCGGCTTCGTGCCCGCAATTCGATCTGACATAAATCTCATAACGAATTTAGCTATAGGAACGCGCCTTAAGCCGCAGCCCTCGCGGCAACGCATACCGCTCCAATAGCCCGAAGCCCCCCTGTACCAGCAACGCAAAGATCGCGGCCGGCACGGCGCCGAGCAGGATCAGGCGGTTGTCGGCCAGCCGAATGCCCGTGAGGATCGGCTGGCCGTAGCCGCCGGCGCCGATCAAGGCGCCGATGGTTGCGGTGCCGACGTTGATGACCGCCGTCGTTTTGATCCCCGCGAGAATAAATGGGGCGGCCATCGGAAGTTCGATGCGCAGCAGCCGGGCCATGGGAGAGAGGCCCAGCACGATCGAGCTCTCCCGCAAGCCCGGCGGAATTCCGCGCAGGCCGGCGTGGGTGTTGCGAACGATCGGGAGCAGGCCGTAAAGGAAGAGCGCGACGATCGCCGGCCACGTGCCGATGCCGAAGAGGGGGATCATGAAGACCAGCAGTGCGAGCGACGGCACGGTGTAGATGGCCGCAAGTGCCCCCAGAATCACATGCCCCAGCCGCGGCCGGGCGTAGGCCAGCACGCCCAAAGGCACCGAAATGACGATCGATG
The DNA here is from genome assembly GCA_028288775.1 of Phycisphaerales bacterium. Lineage (GTDB taxonomy): Bacteria > Planctomycetota > Phycisphaerae > Tepidisphaerales > Tepidisphaeraceae > RYN-428. The sequence goes on from JAQGHP010000639.1 coordinate 967, forward strand.
CCATGAGTGAGATTCCCACCATCAGCAGATGCTCGCGTGTCCGCAATAGCAGGCTGCTCCACCAGCTCGACTCGCGCGCATCGGTCTTTATTCGAAGTTGCGTATGAAGGAAATCTGACGCGACACGCGACTCGGGGACTTTGTCGAGTTTGCCGGCGCTGTTCATCGCGATCATACGCGGCGCATCGATAACACCTTCGAGTCGGCGGATCGCATTCACGAACGCGGGTGCCCGCTGATTCAAATCAAGGCGGTACAGGTAGACGGCCTTGTACTCGGGGAAGAGTTTTTTGTCGTCCGTGAGTGTGCGCAGGTGATAAAACGCGATCTCCGGCTCGGTGGAATAGAGGTCGACCACGTCCGTGTTCGCTGCCGCGATCGCGCGGTAGGCGAGATCGTGATCGAGGCCGGTCACGTTCTTCTGCGGCAGGCCGTACGCGGCGCGGACCGCGGGCCAGCCATCCTTGCGTTCTAGAAATTCGTTGCTGAAACCCATGCGTAGTTCGGGATGGCCGCGAAGGTCGCTGATCTTCTCAATGTTCAATCGGGCGGCGAGCGCCTCGGGCATGCCGATCGCGTACGTGTCATTGAAACCGAGCGAGCGCGTCATGCCGATGCCGTGTTTCGCCAGGGCCTCGCGCATCGCGTCTTCCGCCAAGGGCGTCCCCGGCAGCAGCTCCTGCGCGATGGTCCCGGTGTATTCGGGATAGGCATCGATCTGCCCGCCGAGTAGCGCGTCCCACAGCACGCGCGTTCCGCCGAGCTGGCTGCGGTGTACCGTGTCGATTCCGGCATCGCGGCCAAGTTGCGTTGCCAGTTCGCCGAGGATCACACTTTCCGTGAAGACTTTCGATCCCACCTTTACCTTTTCCGCCGCCCCGCAGACGGAGGCCCCGGCAGTGCAAGCGATCAGCACGACACACAAAACAACGCGCCCGGTGTGGAAGTGAATCATGATTGCTCCCGGGCGTGCTCGCGGCCCTGTTGCTGCGCGCGGATGAATTGACTGACGAACGGCTCGGCCGGCCGCTCGAATAGATCGTCCGCCGTGCCGGCTTGAACGACTCTGCCGGCGCGCATGAGGATGATCTGGTCGGCGAGATACGCGGCCTCGTTCATGTCATGGGTCACGAGCACCACCGTCTTTTTCAATCGCCGGAAAATCGCGGCCAGATCGTCCTGCAATTCCGCCCGCACCATCGGATCGAGCGCCGCCAGCGGCTCGTCCAGCAGCAACACGTCCGCATCCAGCATGAGCGCCCGCATCAGCGAGACGCGCTGCCGCTCTCCACCCGACAGTTCAGCCGGGTAGCGCGACAACAGCTCGGGCGACAGCCGTGCGAGGGACGAGAGTTCTTCGACGCGTGCGCGAATCTTCTCGCGGCTCCAGCCGACGTGCCGCGCCATCAGCGTGACGTTTGCGAGCGCGGTGAGATGCGGGAAAAGGCCGCCGTCCTGAATGACGTATCCAATGCGGCGACGGATCGCCGACAGGCGCTCGGCCGTAATTGGCTGGCCTTCGAACGTAATCACCCCCGAATCTGGTTTCAGGAGCCCGGTCATCAGCCCGAGGACGGTCGATTTCCCGCAGCCGCTGGGGCCGATTAGCGCGGTGATCTCGCCCGGCGGAGTCACGAGGCTGACGTCCTCCAGCACCGGCTTGCCGTTGTAAGTTTTGCGTACGGAGGCCAGAGCAAACATAGAATCGACTATATCCGCAAGATGGTCTAAAGGAGTGAAGCATCGCGACCGCCTGACGTTTGGCTGTGTGTTCCGACCGGTCTAGCTTGTCCAGTGATTTTGGAGCCGGGCCGTGTCGGCCCCGTTGGAGCAAAGCTCCGTCTTCTCTCCCTCTCCCTCGTACTCGGGGGAGAGGGCTGGGGTTAGGGGCCGAGCGTGAGAGTGCGTGTTGGGCATCAACGCGCACTTCGACGTTCCGCCCCTCACCCTAACCCTCTCCCCCGAGTACGAGGGAGAGGGGACCAGACGCGGGCCTGC
>JAQGHP010000646.1 GCA_028288775.1 Phycisphaerales bacterium
TATTGCGCGGCGGCAGCCGGACGTTGTTCTTCTGGACGTCGTCCTGCCCGACATGGGGGGGTTGGAGGTTTACCAGCGCATCCGCCAGATCGATGCCCGCATCCCGGTGATCTTTGTCACGCAGACAACCAGCACGGATACCGCAATCGAGGCGATGCGGCGCGGAGCCTTCGAATACCTTTTCAAGCCCCTCGATCTCGACCGCCTCGAAGAGGTGGTCACGGAGGCGATGGAAGTGGTGCGCTTAATGCGTGAACCAACGGTCGTGACAGAGACGGCCAGTCCTGCGGTCGAGGAAGTGCGCGGCGATGCCATCGTCGGCCGCTGCCCGGCCATGGGCGATGTCTACAAGGCGATTGGTCGGGTGGCGGATCAAAACGTGATCGTGCTGATCACCGGCGAGAGTGGCACCGGCAAGGAACTGGTCGCCCGCGCGATCTATCACCACAGCGGACGCTCGGACAAGCCCTTCCTCGCGATCAACTGCGCCGCGATCCCCGAGAGCCTGCTGGAGAGCGAGCTGTTCGGCCACGAGAAGGGCGCCTTCACCGGCGCCGATCGCCGCCGCATCGGTAAGTTCGAGCAGTGCAACGGCGGCACGATTTTTCTGGACGAGATCGGAGACATGCCGTTGGCCACGCAGGGGAAAATCCTCCGGCTGCTCCAGGATCAAAAATTCGAACGCGTCGGCGGCAATGAAACCATCCAGACCGATGTTCGCGTCATCGCCGCCACCAACCGGGATTTGAAAGCATGCTCCGAGCAAGGAAAGTTTCGGCCCGATCTGTACTACCGCCTGAGCGTGTTCACGATCCGGCTCCCGCCGCTGCGCGAGCGCGGCGACGACCTGCCGATGCTGTTGAACTACTACCTCCGCCGCTTCAGCCGCGAACTGGGCAAGGAAGTGCGCGAGGTCGCTCCCGAGACGATGGAACGGCTGCGAGGATACGCCTGGCCGGGGAACATTCGTCAGCTTCAGAGCGTCATCAAACAGGCCCTGCTGCACGCAACCGGCTCGGTGCTGATCCCGGCATTCCTGCGCTCCGCTGAAACCGCCACCGAAACCCCGCCGGGCACGGCTGCTCAGGAAGGCTGGGCCGCCTTCACAACCTTCATCCGCCGACGCCTCGAGTCGGTGAGCACGGATTTGAATGCCGAGGCTCAACTCGAAGTCGATCGCGTTCTTCTCCCTGCCGTCCTGGAGTTCACCGATGCCAATCAGTTCCAGGCCGCCAAGATACTGGGATTGTCGCGACAGACACTCCGCCAACGCCTCCGCAACATCGGCTACCGGGTTGTAAAGACCTTCGACGGACAGTCCACTTGATCTCATGGCTTGAACCGGACGGCTGCGGATGCCGCGTCGGCTTGCGAGGATTAGCTTTACCACTCCACGATCAGCGGGCCGGCGGTCAGGTAACCGTGCCGGCCCAATGTTTTCACACGACGGGTCCGCATCGCCTCGCATAGCGGCATGTTCCATCGCCACATCAGCGCGGTGGGGCCGACGCGCACGCCCCAGGTCGTTAGTCCTTTGCTGAATCGCATGACACACCTCGTTTCTTTCTCTTTAGGCGACCAGCCGTTGCTCCGGGTCGGTCGTGATCAACTCAACGCCGATCTCATAGACCGCGAGCACACGCTTGTTCACCCTCACCCAAGGCGAGCCTCGGGCGAGCTCCTGGCCGATCGCGGTGATCAGCAGTCGCACGTATGGAGAAGCGACTCGTGAACGGTCGAACAGCAGTTCTGATCCGAGATCGATGATCGATTTCATGATGGCCACCTAACATCGAAGACGTCCCTCTCTGGCAAGGGCAATGCCGCAGCGTGAAACCCGCGCCATCGCGGCGAGACCCGGGGCCAGGCATCCGCAGGCGGATCAAATTCCATGCAGGCGAGCGCTTTTTGAGCAATATTCCGTAGACCTCGGTAAGGCACAGTCGCTGGGATGTGCTCCGGACGCGATCTACGACGGCCTCTGCCTCGGGCGGCACGTCGGTTGCCTTGGGATATCTCCAGACCTCAAAGCGGCAAGCGTGCACTCCGTACGTGCGGGTCGCGCTTGCCGCACAAGCTAATGCGGCGCGGTGGTCGCGCGCCTAGGGACGTGACGACGATGTCGGCTGACACCAAAGAATGGCTGGTCGACGTCGTGTTGGTCGTGCTTACGATGATCGCGCTGGTACGCGCCCGCGGGCATTTGGTCGAGCATGCCGACTCGAACGACGCGCCGCCGCCTTTGGTAAACTCGAACGACTAGCGACGGGGATAACTCATGCACACACGGTTGCGGAACATCTCATCGGTACTCTGGCCGAGGAGGGCGTCCGGCAGATTTACGGCGTCAACGGCGACAGCTCAATCCGATGACCTTTGTCCTCCACAATTCGATCAGATTTTGACCACCGGGCTGATTTTCCTCCACTCTAGTTTGATCACACCGCAGGCGAACACTATTTCTGTTTCTGTGAGACGCCATCAGGCCGCGCTTCGCGCCTGAATCGTGACGCGGCACGATCATTGCCTCAATTGGGGAATCATGACCGATCACGTCCCCCATATCGTTATTGTTGGCGGAGGCTTCGGCGGCCTCGCTGCCGCCAAGGCGCTGGCGAAAGCGCCGGCGCACATCACCCTGATTGATCGGAACAACCACCACGTGTTCCAGCCGCTGCTGTACCAAGTGGCGACGTCGGTGCTGACGCCCGGGCAGATCGGTGCGCCGATCCGAGAGATTCTCGCTAAGAAACTGACTGTAACCGTCATCCTTGGTGAGGTCACGGGCGTCGATAAAGAGCAACGGCGCGTATTGGTCAATTCCGTCGATCGCGAGGGCGTTCCCATCGATTACGACTATCTGGTTCTCGCGACCGGCGTGCGCCATAGCTATTTCGGGCACGACGAGTTCGCCCAATTTGCGCCCGGACTGAAGGGGCTTGCCGATGCCGTGGCAATCCGCAATAAGATCCTTCAGGCATTTGAACAGGCAGAGGCAGAGGAGGATCCGACCAAGCATGGCGATTTGCTGACCTTTGTGCTGGTCGGCGCCGGTCCGACTGGCGTGGAGATGGCCGGAGCGATCGCAGTCCTGGTGCGCAACACGCTGCGGTCACAATTCAGGCGCATCGACCCAACGTCGGCGCGAATCATACTCGTGGACATGGCGCCCCGCGTTCTCGGCACGTTTCCGGACCGCCTGTCCACCAAAGCCGAAGCGCGGCTTGAGAAGCTCGGCGTTGAAGTGCGCCTCGGACACGGCGCGGACAAAATCGACGCCGATGGCGTCATCGTTGCCGGAGAACGCATCGCCAGCAAAACCGTCATCTGGACCGCCGGTGTCGCCCCGTCGCCAGCAGGTAAATGGCTGGGCGCGCCCACCGACCGCGCCGGCCGCGTCCGTGTTGAGGGCGACTGCTCGGTTCTAGGGAATCCGGAGATTTTCGTAGTCGGCGATACCGCGTCGCACGATCAAGACGGGAAACCACTGCCGGGCGTCGCCCAGGTCGCCATTCAGCAGGGACGCTACGTCGGCAAGCTGATCCTCCGCCGTGTTGTCGACAAGCCCGCGCCGCCGCCCTTCCGTTACTTCGACAAAGGCAATATGGCCGTCGTCGGCAAGGGCTTTGCAATCGTCCAGACGGGTCCATTCAAATTGAGCGGATACTTCGCGTGGCTGGCGTGGGCCTTTGTTCACATTCAATTCCTTGCCCTCTCCAGCATGCGCGTGAGCGTCTTCCTTCAATGGATATGGACCTATTTCACCGGTTCGCGCGGCTCGCGACTCATCGTGGACCATTATGGGACTTCGCCAGCGAAGACAGCTCCGATCGCACAAGCGGAGCCGCTCGTTTCGCGAGCAGTCACGACGACCACAACGAGCCAGGACCACGCCCCACTGCAGCCGCAGAACGAGCACGGCAACGACACTCATATTCAAGCTGCCACAACACGTCCGTGACGCCGCGCAAGAATGAATCGCGCCCTTCGCCTGTTCGCATCAGATCCGAAAGTGATGAACATGGCTGAAACATTTGAGCCTCCGCTTCAGCTTCGCTCATCACGCACGACCTACCGCCCCAACCGCTTAACAGACCAATGCCGTTGCTTCAGCGCGAATGCCTTGACTGCTCGCCTGCTCGCGCACGCTTCGGCCGAGCGCTATGTTTTGGCAGAAAGGTCATCCCCATCAGGACGAATTTCTTTCGCGCGGCTGATTTCCCGTCAGTCTCGTCCTGACTAGATCACCACAAAATGCTGTTTCGCTTCCGGGAGGGCCAAAGCGCAGTTCATCTTGGCGCGGCACGGTCATTGCCTAAGGCCATTTGACTCGCCGATCCATACGAGACCTCACAAGGAGAATCAAACATGACTACGGCTACACAACCTATCGATTCACCAACTGCGGCGAAGAGCACGCTCAAGAAACCCAAGCCACTGCCGGCGCCCAACACTGACTTCTACGAGCTCTATGGAACGCTCAAGCCCGAGGAGCTGGCTGTTGTGAAGCGCGTGCGCGAGTTCATGGAGAGCAAGGTCGCGCCGGTGATCACGAAGTACTGGGTCGAAGATTCGTTCCCCTTCGAGTTGCTGCCAGCCGTGACAGAGCTGGGCATCGGCGGCGTTGGACTCAATGGATACGGCTGTGCGGGCGGAAGCCTGGCATTGCTGGGGTTTGTGCAGATGGAAATTGCGCGCGTCGATCCGTCGTTCGCGACGTTCATGGGCGTGCATGTCGGTTTGGCGATGGGATCGATTTACATCGACGGGGCGGAGGAACAAAAGCAGAAGTGGCTGCCGCCGATGGCGCGCCTGGAGAAGATCGGCTGCTTTGGGCTCACCGAGCCGCTCGTCGGTTCCGGCGCCTCCGGCGGGCTGACGACGACGGCCAAGCGCGAGGGCGACACGTGGATTCTCAATGGCGAAAAACGCTGGATCGGAAACGCAACATGGTGCGATGTTTCCATCATCTGGGCGCGCGACCTGGCGGATAACCAGGTCAAGGGCTTCATCGTCGAGAACAAAACGACGCCCGGCTTCAGCGTTAACAAGATCGAGAACAAGATCGCGCTGAAGGTCGTGCAGAACGGGCACATTACGTTGAAAGACGTCCGTGTGCCCGAAGCGAACCGCCTCCAGGGCGGCAACTCATTCCGCGACACGGCGAAGGTATTGAAGATGACCCGCTACGCAGTCGCGTGGATGGCGACCGGATGCGCCATGGGCGCGTACGAGGCAGCACTGAAGTATACCCAGGAGCGCTCGCAGTTCGGAAAGCCGATCGCCTCATTCCAACTGGTGCAGGATCTTCTTGCCCGGATGATCAGCAACATCACCGCCTCGCAGTGCCTCATCGTGCGCCAGGCGCAACTATTTGACGAAGGCAAGCTGACCGACGCACATGCGGCGCTGGCAAAGGCGTTCTGCACGTCCAAGTGCCGCGAAACGGTCGCATGGGCGCGTGAGGCGCTCGGCGGCAACGGCATCGTCGCCGACTACAAAGTCGCGCGCTTCTTCACCGACTGCGAAGCGCTCTACTCCTACGAAGGAACATTTCAGATGCAGAACCTGATCGTCGGAAAGGAGATCACGGGCCTCAGCGCCTTCATCTGAGCAAACGTCGCGTCACACGAATCTTGAAACTGGAGAAGCCCAATGAGCACCGCTACCGAAACAACGTTCGCGAACATTATGTACGAGAAGAAAGGCGCCATCGCTTACGTGACGCTCAATCGCCCGAAGGTGATGAACGCGCTGAGCCAGGCCACGTGGGAGGATCTCGAAGCTACTTTCACCGATGCCCGCGATGATGACGCCGTCCGCGGCGTGATCCTGACGGGCGCGGGCGACAAAGCCTTCATCGCCGGCGCCGACGTCAGCGAGCTGGCGCACTTAACTGCCGTTCAGGCCGAGCAGTCGAGCGCGTACGGGCAGAAAGTTTTGAATCTCATCGAGAACCTCGGCAAGCCTGTCATCGCGGCCATCAATGGATTCGCGCTCGGTGGCGGCTGCGAAACGGCGATGGCATGCACGATTCGCATTGCTTCCGAGAATGCAAAGTTTGGGCAACCTGAAGTCAAGCTGGGCCTCCTCCCCGGCGGCGGCGGAACGCAGCGCCTGCCCCGCCTCGTCGGCAAGGGCCGCGCGCTGCAACTGATTCTCACGGGCGGCGTAATCAGCGCGGCCGAAGCGTATCGCATCGGCCTGGTCAATGAAGTGGTTCCCCCCGCTCAGTTGATCGCACGTGCCGAAGCGATTCTTGGCGAGATCTTTTCCAACGCTCCACTGGCCGTGAAGTTCTCGCTCCAAGCCGTCAATGACGGCGTCGAAACGACAATGGCCGAAGGTTTGGCGCTGGAGGCTTCCTTCTTTGGCCTTTGCGCCGGAACGGAAGACAAGAAGGAAGGAACTACGGCCTTTCTTGAGAAGCGTAAGGCGCAGTTCCAGGGTCATTAAGAGTTCTGTGTACAGAAGCAAACAAGGAATAGTCATGACAAGTGACAACATATTTTCGGGATTGAAAGTCGTGGACTTCGCGAGTTTCATCGCGGGCCCCAGTGCGGCGGTGATCTTGTCCGACTTTGGCGCCGAGGTGATTAAGGTTGAGCCGCCTGGGGGTGATTTGTGGAGAATCGGGCACAAGATTCCGCCGCAACCGCAGGCAGAAGACGCCTACCCCTGGCACCTGGCCAACCGTAACAAGCGCGGCATGGCGCTTGATTTGAAGTCGCCGAGCGCACAGCAGGTTCTGGAGCGGCTAGTCAAATGGGCGGACGTGCTCATCGTTAACACACCGCATCCGGCACGCAAGCGACTAAAGCTTGAATACGACGATGTCGCACAGTGGAACCCGCGTCTGATCTATGCGGATGTTACGGGTTTCGGCGAAAAGGGCCCCGACGCGGCTCTCCCAGGGTTCGACATCACGTCGTATTGGGCGCGAAGTGGCTTGTTGTCGATGACGCGCGAAGCTGGCGAGCCGCCGACCTGGCCGGTGGCCGGCAGCGGTGACAATGCGACCGCCGTCGGCTTGTATTCCGCCATCGTGACCGCGCTTTATCGCCGCGAGCACACTGGCAAAGGATCGTACGTTACGACCTCTCTGTTGGCTGAAGGTGTTTGGTCGGCGAGTGTTTCGATTCAGGCCGCACTGTGCGATGCGAAGTTCTTCGGGCCTCATGATCGGAAGAATCCGGCGAACGCGGCGCTGAATGTGTATCGCGCTTCGGACGGCACCTGGTTCGTTCTGATCGTTACTCCCGACAAGCTGGCCGCCGTGGTGAAGGCCATTGGCCGGCCAGATCTCCTTACAGATCCGCGGTTCACCGATCCAGCAAGGCTGGTTCAGAGCATGCCGCAGCTGACCGCCATTCTGGACGAAGTCTTTGGCTCACAGCCGATGTCGCATTGGCACGAAGTCTTCAACGGAGTTCACGTCACCTTCGGCCCCGTCCGGGGGCCACAGGAAGTCATCGACGACCCGCAACTGCGGGCGAATGACATCGTGGTCCCGCTCGAAGGAGCCGGCGGCAAACTGACTTCGACAATCAGCAGCCCAATCCAGGTTCACGGCGTGGCCAAGGTGCCCGCCAGGCGTGCCCCGGCGATCGGAGAGCACAACGAAGAGGTTCTCGACGAGCTCGGATTCAGCGCGAGCGAAATCGATGGCCTGGACGCGAGCGGCGCCGTGCCGAAAGCAAAGCAGCGCGCCGTAGCAGCCGTCGGATAGCCAAGAGGATGAAAGGTAGGACAAACATGATACGCGCCAAGAAGCGGAAGATGGGACACAGGTTGAGCCTCAGCTGGCCCACGGATTCGCGGCCAACGCAACGAGTTCGACCTACTCGCCTGAATCCCAGGCCCGTATCACGACGATCTCAATTCGCAACC
>JAQGHP010000675.1 GCA_028288775.1 Phycisphaerales bacterium
TTCAAGGATTGCAGGGTTCAAGTGTTCAACGGGACATGAACACTTGAACCCTTCAACACTTGAACCTTCCGCCCCCACCCGTTTCCATCCCCCGGAGTACCCGAGGAGAGAGAAAGGCCCCGCCCAAGCCTTCACGCATCCCGCGACGACGCGACAATTTTCGCCCACCGCCCCCACGGCGATTGCGCCCCTTATCGCCTCCCCCCGCGCGATATTGCGCGACGTGGCGCGACAGATTTCGCCCCTCATTTTTTCGCGCGGCACCCGCAATCTCCGGATACACAACACGTTGCGAACGCACGAACCTCACGGCGGCCCCGGGACTGTCGCGCGGCCTCCAAGCCCGCCGCGCGACAATCTCCGGCCCTTGTCGCGCAACGTCGCGATCAAAAAACCAGCCCATCCGCCCGCTCGTCCAACACCTCATACGTCTGCTCGTCAGCCTCCCGCGTCTTGGGATCGACGTTCAGCCGATCGAGCAACCCCATCGAGCGAAGGATGGCCATCGCCGTCTGCACGTTGCCGGCGCGCACCTCCCGGCGAACCACCGCCGCCGCCACGTCCGCGATGCACAGCAACTGGTGCCGTGCCGCCTCCCGCGCCGCCTCCTCGCACTTGATCAACGCCGCCCGGAACGCGGCGTCCTCCTTCATCCACCGATATAGCGTCCCGCGATGCACGTTCGCCGCCATCGCCGCCGACACCGGCCCCCGGCCCGCCATGATGGTCTTGAGCGCCGCGAACTGATTGGGCTGCAACGCCATGACCTCCGGCGAGTGCATCACGCCCGATTTCTTCGCCTCCCTGGCCGGCGCAATTGCCTCCGCCGTCGTCCCGGTCTGCACCTCCTGACTCTGGTTAATTTCCGCGGCTCCCTGCCCCTGGACTTCCCGCTGCGCCGCAGCAGGGTCCACCGATATGGAAGTGATATCTGTCATGCCCGCCAGACTACGAAATCGGCGGGGGGCGAAAAAAGTATTACTATCGGGAGTTTGTTGCTTCAAAATAGCCCGCCGACCGCATTGACGGGAATCGGCAGCAATTCTCCCAAAAGTTTCGCCGCAACGGATTTGAACACATGCTCGTGCGCGGTCCCCGCGCAGCTTCCGGGGCCGGCTTCGATAAATAGCCAATGGCCTTTCTTCGAGCGAGCGAAGTCAGCGACAACGCAGCGCGAAGAAAACGCCGTGCCGATTCGTCGCGCCATGCCCTTCAATTCGCGCAAGTCCTCCGCTGCTGGCGGGAACCCGCTCGGCGAGGGGACCACGTTTAGATAATGGAACGACCACGCGAACGGCTCTTTATCTACAATCCAAGTCCTGATCTCTTGTGGTACCGGACCGTAAACGCTGCCGCCCGCCGGCGCCAGATCGCACCATTCCCGGGCCAGAATGAGCGCGTCCCACCCCAGCAATCGGCGAAGTTCCGCCGACTCCGACTGTAGCTGTCCAACATTCCGGACTTTTGAAATATTTCCACCAAGTTTGAGCGAGCTGAACGGCGTTCGGAGGAACAGCGGAAACGTCAGATCGTCCGGCAGTTTCGCGTCCAGCGGCAAATGCCACGTTCGCGGCGTCGGCACATTTACCTCTGCCGCACCCAGCGCATCGAGCACCGAATCGAGCCGCAGCAGCGGGCCTCGCTCCTCCGGCGTGTCGCGTAACCGCCGGAAACCCGAAACCAACTGGCGATAGTCGTCAATCGGTCGCGCGCCAGCAAAAAGAAACGCCTCGTCCTCCGGCCCGGCTTCCGAAATGGGAATAGCGCCCAGGTCATCGAGCCAATACAAAATCTCGCTCCCCCGCGCCCGATGGGCAGCGTCATCGCGATTGTCGTAAAGCAAATTCATACTCCTCCTGAGCATGATCGTACCTACCGACATCTCACCGGCAACGCATCACCGTTCCGGCCGATCCAGTACCAAATCCGGTGAACCTCGACGCCCCATTGCCCATTTCCCGCATATGCCAAAATTGGGGCAATAATGGGCAATGAGCACCTGGACGGCGGCTCACATTTTCTTACGCAAGAACCGATATATAAATGGCTTGCGAGAATTCGAAATCGATCCCTTTGCAGATCGTTTTGCAAGCTAAATTCTCAGCAGCATTACGATAAATTGCCCCTCCGTTGCCCATCATGGGCAACCGCCCGGCGACCGCCGGGTATCTTTTCTGAAGGGTTGAAGAATCGCTGACGCACCGATCCGGAGAAATCCCATGCGAAATCCAATCCCGTTCCTCGTGGCATTCCTGTCCCTCTGCCCAATCGCCCGCCCCGCGCCGGCCCAGGAATCGCCGCTGCCCCAAGGCTGGGAGTACGCCGATGCGATGCGCGCCGTCGCGGCCAAGGGCCACGCCCGCCCCGGCGTCGTCATTCACATCGGCGACTCCATCACCTGCGCCAACCCCTAAGGCGGCTACGCCCGCTCCGGCAAAGGCCACTCCGACGAAGACAAAGCCGCCCTGAAATGGATGCACGCCGGGGCCAACGACGACACGGACGGCTGGCACCTCGCCGCCTTCGATCACCCCGACGGCGGCCGCTCCTACACCGCCGCCGGCGGCGTCCGCGCCGACGAAATGCTCGCCGGCGGCAAAGCCCATCTCCCTCCCTTCAAGGACCTGCTCGACACCTACAAGCCGCAGATCGTCGTCCTCATGCTCGGCACCAACGACGCCTCGGCGAACCGCCCCGTCGAAGCCTTCCGCGCCGACATGCTCACCTGCGTGGACTTGATGCTGGAGCGCGGGATCGTCCCGGTGCTCTCCACGATCCCCCCGCATGTCCACCGGCTCGATCTGGGCAAGTCGTACAACCAGGCGCTGCGTGAGATGGCAAAGCTGAAGCATCTGCCGTTGATCGACTTCGAAAAGGAAATCCTCCTCCGCCGACCGGACGACTGGGACGGCACGCTGCTGAACAAAGGCGACGTCCATCCCACCGCCGCCCGCGCCGGCGCGGAGCCCACATCCGAGCCCACCCCCGAAAACCTCAAAAACAGCGGCTATCTCCTCCGCGGCTGGCTGTCGCTGAAAAAGATCGAAGAAATAAAACGCCAGGTATTCGAGCCGGCGAAGAGCAAATAGCGGGCATTTCGTGGCACGAGCGGCTCGCTTCTGCCGTGGCATGGGCGGCCCGCCCATGATCGCGGTACCCCGGGTAGTGGCATGGGCGGCCCGCCCATGATCGCGGTACCCCGCGTAGTGGCATGGGCATCCTGCCCATGGGTCACGGTACTCCGTGACGTTCGGCCGGTACTCCGGTCGAAGAAAGCAAGAGCGCAGCGACCTCCTCCAGGCCGCGAATAAACCACGGTCCGGAAAATCGCGAAGCCGCGAAGAGCGCAAAGAAAGACGCGAAGGAATACGGGGAGATGTTGCCACAGATAAACACGGGGGGCATGTAGGGTGGGTGTACTCGCCCACCGCCTTCCCAATCACACACTGGCGCGGGAGATAAAACGGGGACGCAGTTGCTCTGTCTCGACCCCCTGTTGCGCCCGCTCAGGACGCTTCAGAATGAGGCCATTTTCTCGCTAATTTTCAAAACGAGCTCCGCAAGAAAATTGAGGAAAAAGGAGGGTTGAGACAGAGCAGGACGCAGTTAGTTTTTGAAAAACGAACTGCGTCCCCGTTTCATATCCGTCCCCGTTTCATATCCCGCGCTTCATCACCTGTCCAAGTGTCGGACTGTTACTGCAACCTCGCCCCATTTGGAACTGACGCCCCAGCTGCTTCACCGCTCGTTGAGCCAATAGATGGTGTCCAGACGGAAATAGCTCCGCACCCACAGCATACACCTCGCCACGCACAGCAGCAGCGACATAAACGACAGAACCGTGAACACGCGGCGGAGCATTCGAGAGCCATCATACCGCGCCGAAATGAGATTGCCGTTTCGTGCTAGGGGCATGGTAGGATGGTTGTGTACGAGCAATGCAGGCTTCGGCGGATTCGTGCGCTTTCCGCCGAAAGGGCGGGGACGCCCTGACTTGCCGTTCACGGGAGGATCCCATGCGTATGTCTCGCAGTTTTCGGTTTGGAGGGATCGCGGTCGGGCTGGCTCTGGTCGCCCTCGGGGTCGGCGGATGCCTCGATGCCAGGGAGGGCATTCTCGGCCGCTACGACGCGGACAAGGATCAGTTCGTCTTCCTCAACATCTACCAGCGCATCGGCGGGCAAAATCCGCAGGATTATGACTATCTCGAGAAGCTTTGGAACAATCGCGATCACCTCATCACGCCGCCGATGCCGGGCTTCGTTTCCAAGGTTTGCTTCCTTCGTGTTTCCGACACGGAATTTGCGGCGATCGACCTGCGGCAGGGCAAGCCGCATGCAGTTTCCCCGACATCGCTGCCGCTGAACCAGGTCACGGTGAAGCCGGGGCGGTTTTTCGTGCGAGGCGGCGACGCGCTGTGCTACTACGATCAGATCGTCGTGCCGGGATCGTTCGCCGACGCGACCGTGAAGTTGGTGAACGGTCTGGGCTCGGAGGGCATGAAGGCTGCGATCAACGCCGAGCGTGACAGGCGAAAAAATGGGGGCACGGTGGTGAGGTGGGCCGCTCTCGACAAAGCGGTCCGGGATAATATTCGCAACATGAACGCCTCCGCGCAGGCGAACCCAAACGCCGGTGCGAAGGACGCCCCCGCGCCCGACGCCACTTCGACCGGTACGGACCCGCTTGCCGCGCTCAGCGAAGCATCGTTGGCCAGGCTGGAGAAGGGGTTTGACGGCGTCTGGCTGGTCCGCGACAGGGCCGTATTCCGCGCGACCTTCCCGCTGGAGGAATCTGACGCGAAGGGGTTTCTCGCGTTCATTGCCACGCAGCGGGACGCGATCGGCGAAGAGTTGAAAAGGCCGGGCCATGACCCCTTACTCGAGAAGGCGGCCCTGCCGCTCTCCGCGATCGAAGCCCGTTCGCCCAGGCGGGGAGCGGTGGAGCTGTCGGTCGATGCGAGCAAACTATTCGAGCGCATGGAGGCCGCGGCAGACCCGACGGCGGCGCTTCCCGCCCAAAGTGACGATGACGCCGCCCGTTCCCGCGACACCCTCGCGGCCATCAAGGCCAAGAAGATTCCGATCGACGGCAAGACCACGGTGGAGCAGATCGTCGCCGACTTTCACGCGAAAAAGCTGAAGGGCTTCCCGCCGGAGAAATCCGTTCCGCCGGGCGAGGGGATTGTCGAGCGAAAGTAACCGCCCGCACCCGCACCAAAAGTACGCCGCATGAAACTCTCGACCCCGAACGCCGCGACCAGAGCATTCAGCAGCCTTCTGCTATTGGTTCTTCCGATGGTGTTCGGCGGCGGATGCCAGAACAACGTCGCGCCGCCCGCCGCCTCAACCGCCGCTGCTCCCGCAACCACACTTCCGGAGGAGCCTGCCAGCGTTGATTTTCGATATGTGGGCCATCCCCATGCGGTCGCGGCGTCGGCCAAGACCGGCGACGGGGAGTTGTTCGTCTTCGACATGGGGGCGTACCGCATCGAAGGGAGCGGTAAGTTCGATTCCTACCTCGTCGTGGGGCAGGGTCGGCGCATCCTCATCTCCGACATGAGCGACTACCCAGCCCTGGATCGATTGCAGCATCTCGCCTCGTCGCCGCG
>JAQGHP010000684.1 GCA_028288775.1 Phycisphaerales bacterium
CGCTGTTGCGGGCGAGGCGGCGCTGCTTCTTGGGCATGTCCAGGCGCCACTCTTTGGGGCGCTTCTGCTTGGCATGGCCGCCGCCCTTCTTGATCGGGTTGCGGATGCCGCCCGTGCGGGCGTTGCCGGTGCCCTTCTGGCGGAACATCTTGCGCGTCGAGCCGGAGACTTCGCCGCGGGCGAGCGTTTGGACGGTACCCTGGCGCTGATTGGCATGGTACATGACCAGTGCCTGCTTGAGCAGGACCGGGCGGACTTCTCCGCCGAGCTTTTGCTCGTCAACCTGGAAGGTTTCCACCTTCTGGCCACTCTGATTGAATACGGGGACTTCGATCATGGTTCTCTCAGTTGCTGGTTGCTGGTTGCTAGTTGCTGGTGGGGCCGGCTGCGTCGCTTTACTAGCAACTAGCAACCAGTAACCAGTAACTACTCAGCCTTCTTCACCTTGGCCGTCACTGCCCTGCGGACGAATAACAAACCGCCCTTGGGGCCCGGCAGCGCGCCTTTGATGAGCAGGAGGTTATTGGACCCATCCACCTTCACCAGGGGGTGATTGCGGGTGGTGACCTGGTCCATGCCCATGTGGCCGGCCATGCGAACGCCCTTCTTGGGCTTGCCGCACTGGCCACGCCAGGTGGCGCGGGAGGCGATCGAGCCGGGCGAGCGGTGCTTACGTTCGGTGCCGTGGCTGGCGCACTGGCCGCCGAAGTGATGGCGCTTCATGACGCCGGCAAAGCCCTTGCCCTTGCTGGTGCCGATCACGTCCACGTACTGCACGCCGTCGAAGATGGAGGCGGTCACCGTTGCGCCCGGGGCGATGGTGGTCGCTTCCTTCAGGCGGATTTCCTTGAAGTGCCGGCGAGGACCCAGGCCCGCCTTGGCGGTGTGGCCCATCAGCGGGAAGGTGCTGAACCGCGGCTTGCACTCGTCGAAGCCGAGCTGCACGGCGAAGTAGCCGTCCGTCTCGATGGTCTTAACCTGCGTAACGGCACAGGGACCGGCCTGTACGACGGTCACGGGCACGATCGCGCCCTTCTCGTCGTAGACGCGGGTGGTGCCGATTTTTTTGCCTAGTAATGCGGGTGTCATGGCATTTCCGTAAACGACAAAAGTTCACCGGCAACTCGCGGCCTTGTCGGGATCGGTATCCCTTGAGGCAAGTGGGTTCTTGGATGAACCCCGCGGTCCGGGAAAAAAGATGCCCCTTGCATGGCAGGGGCATTTAGTGCGTTAAAAAGGGTCAGGCCTTGATCTTCACAAAAACACCGGCCGGGACCACAAGGCGGTTGAGCGCTTCGACGGTGCGCGCGGTGGGCTCGAAGATGTCGATGACGCGCTTGTGCGTCCGCATTTCGAACTGCTCGCGGCTCTTCTTGTCGATGTGCGGGCTCCGCAGCACCGTGTAGCGCTCGATCCGGGTTGGCATCGGAATGGGGCCGCAAACGCGGGCGTTGGTCCGCTTGGCGTGGTCAACGATTTCCTTCGCCGACGCGTCAAGTGCCCGGTGGTCGTAGGCTTCCATCCGGATTCGAATTCGAGTCTGCTCGCCGTTCATATTGCTTCCAGAGCCTTTCCGACCGACTTTCCGACGTGCAAACAGCGGCCGGGCCGCTGCTCAAATCGGGAGGGGAGAGGATAGTAAAAATGTTACGTGTGTCAAGGCTGCGTGTTCAACTTACGCAAATTGTGTGGGACGGAGCCGAAGGGTTCGGCGTTCAGGGTTCACGAAGTGGCGGGATTTCTCATTTCCTTAACCTTGAATCCTGAAGCCTTAACCCTCCGCGTTGACCCCGACACCGGACAACATAGCTGATATTATGGCCCACAATGGCCCAATCGCTTGAATTATTGCTGGAAGAGGCGTTCGCACACCACAAGGCGGGACGGACGAGCCAGGCCGAGGCGCTCTATCGCCAGATTCTTGCGAGCGAGCCTAGGAACTTCGCGGCGATGCATCATCTGGGCCTCATCGCCCACCAGACCGGTCATCACGCCGATGCATTGCCGCTGCTGAGACGATCCATTGAGCTGAGTTCCAATCCCCCCGCTTATTATCACATCAACCTCGGGAATGCGGCGCGGTTGGCTGGCAACAGCGAAGAGGCATTGGACGCCCTATTGCAAGCTCAGAAACTCGCTCCCGATGATCCCGGGATCGCACATGAGCTCGGGTTGACCTATGACAAGCTCGGCCGCCTGTCCGAGTCCGCGGCTCAATTGCAGCGTGCCATCGAACTGGGCCTTGGCCCCGCCCCCCTGCTCGCCCGCGCGTATCAAAACCTCGGCAGCGTGCTCTTGCAGGTGGGCGACCGGGCCAAGGCCGAGGCTGCGATCGATCAGGCGATCAGGCTGAACCCACAATACCCACTCGCCCACATGAGCAAAGCCAGCCTCCTATTCCTCCGGGGCGACTTGCTACGCGCGTGGCTCGAATACGAATGGCGCTGGCAAAGCAAGGGTTTCCCAACGCAGTGGCCCAACTGGCCCCAACCCACTTGGGACGGCTCGCCGCTACGCGACCGAACGCTGCTGCTTTGGCCCGAACAGGGATTTGGGGATGCGATCCAGTTCGTCCGCTATGTGACCCAAGCTTCACAACAAGGCGGACCGGTGACGGTCGTCTGTGCGCCCCCGCTCCAGCGACTGTTCGCAACGTTTCCTAGTCCGGTGCAGATTGTTGCGGAGGGGAATGAAGCGCCGCCGTTCGATGTGCACCTTCCCCTGATGAGCTTGCCGCGGGTGTTTGGTACGCGACTCGAAACGGTTCCCTCGCAAGTCCCCTACCTGCGGCCCGACCCGCAACTGGCCGCGGCGTGGCTGGAGCGCATGCCGCGGGCCGCGCCCGGTCGGGCGCTAAGAGTCGGGCTTGTCTGGGCGGGAAGCCCGACGCACAAGGGCGATGCCAGCCGTTCGATTCGATTGCGGCTCCTGTCGCCGCTGTTGTCGATTTCGCACGTGCAGTTTTACAGCCTGCAAAAAGGCGAGCGGGCGAACGACCTGCGCGGAATCGATTCCCGACTTCCCGTCATCGATTGGACTAACGAACTCGGCGATTTCGCCGACACCGCGGCACTAATCGCGAATCTCGACCTGGTCATTTCAGTGGACACCGCGGTCGCCCACCTCGCGGGCGCATTGGCGAAGGAGGTCTGGACGCTCCTGGCCTACTCGCCTGATTTCCGCTGGATGGCCGAGGGAGACGCGAGCCCCTGGTATCCGACGATGCGCCTTATCCGCCAACAGAGCCTGACCGACTGGCCGACGGTTGTCGCGCGCGTCGCCGAGGAATTGGTGAAACGTGTGCGCGCGAACAAGGCGGCTTCGCCCGAATGATCAAGGCTCACAACGAAGACATGGGGATACGGCGGCGTGCCCCTCAACTGGCCGACCGCCTGGGTATCGGGCGGAGGAGTTAAACCGCCAAGTCGCCAAGACGCCGAGGGGAACGGGGAGAATGGAACGCAGAGACGCCGAGGCGCAGAGGGGAAACGCAGAGAAAACCAGCGAGCCGAATGCACGATTTCTCTCGAATTGCTGAGCACATGCCAAAATTTTCTCACTCCCTCCTGCCTCGGCATCTCTGCGTCTCTGCGTTCGATTCTCCCCGTTCCCTTGGCGTCTTGGCGACTTGGCGGTTTAACTCTTCCGTTCGATTTCTCGAACAGGCAGGTCCTTCGAGCACCTCTCCGTATATCCGTGGTGAGGCTTCGATCGACTACTTGCAGCGCAAGAGCGTCATCACGGCGAACGCGGTGCCGTAGGGTTTGTGATAGTCCCACATCGCGTAATCCCACCACGAGCCGTCTTCTTCCTGGTGCGGTAGCACTCCCTCGGCGATCTGCGCGGCGTAACGCGGCTTGTCGTCGCTGTTCAATGACTCGAGCAATCGGCTCGCGTAGTAATGATCGAAGTAATAGTAGTAGCCGCTGGTCTGGTACCACGATTCGTGCGGGAACGGCCGCTTGCGGCCCATGTCGAGCCAGGCGTGTTCCTTCTTGAACAGATCAAGGCCGTCGATGATTCGCTGCGGGTTCACCTCTTTGGATTTCCAGAGCCACAGCGCGTAGTTGGCCGGCTGCGTCCGCCCCACCGCGCCCCGCGGCAGATTCGCCGGCAGGCGCGGAATGTATTTGTAGTCTTCCCCGTACAGGAACACGCCGTTGGGCAGACGCATTTCCTCCAGACGGCGCTGGGAACGATCGACCAGTTTCTCCGGGATCTCCAGCCCGGCCTGTTTGGCCTCGTAGAGCGCGACCAAACCCGCCGCCGTTCCGAAGCTCGTCGGCCCGAGCGCCGGCGATTGAGTATGGTGATGGAAATCGTAATACGCCCATCCGCCCATGTACGTGGCGTATTGCTCCATCTCCTTGAGGTTACGCTTGGCAACGTCAGCGACGTGCGGGTCCTTGTTGCCATGGATCATTTCCTCGGCCATCGCCTGCAGGACGTAGACGTGGGCCCAAGTGTTATAGAGGAGCGTGCCGTCGTCGCGTTTGGCGTCGTCGGCCTTGAGCAGATACTGCACGGCCTTGTCGTGGGCCTCAGTCTGGCCGGTTTCGCGAAGGGCCATTACGCACAGCGCGGTGGTGCCCAGGCGAAAGGCATCGTGTGACCCGGGAACCATCGACATGATTTCGGTGCCGCGGGTTTCGGTGCCGGTGCCCCAGGAGCCGTCGGCGTTCTGGCTCTTCACGAGAAACTTCACGCCGCGGTCTATGGCTTCGGGGATGGAGGCGGGCTGGGTGGCCGCGGCGGTAGTCGCAGGCGGAACCGCGGCGGGCTCTTCGGCCCGAACACTTGGTGCGACGATGAACGGCAACACGGCCGCCATTGCAATGACGGCAACCATCCGACGCGAGGCTTTGCGTGACACGGGCGTCCCGCCCGAGCTGGCGGCGTTTGAACGCCAATCACTTCGACAAGCTAAGACATTCATCATGAGGCACACTCGGTAAGTGCAAGCTTCCCTCAAGAACAGGGCGCGATTGGAACTCCCGTGGCACGGGCGGCCCGCCCGTGGGCGTCTGGCACATTTTGCTTTTTCGGCAGGAGTACCGGCCGAACGTCACGGTGTACCGTGACCACGGGCAAGCTGCCCGTGCCACTACACGGAGTACCATGACACATGGGCGAGCCGCCCATGCCACGGAAGGCCCGAACACCGGCCCTTCCCGTGGAGG